>CAZXSM010000138.1:0-2532 GCA_964643255.1 uncultured Lachnospiraceae bacterium | reverse complement strand
AACAAGCATGTTTATAATATAATTTGGGAATCTTTATATATTGATAAAAAGCTTTTTGTAGATTATTACCAAAACTTTGCTGATAGATATTCTAAGGGTATTATTGAAGCTCAAGAAGACGGAGAAATGTTAGATTTAGACCCTCAAATAATGAGTTTCTATCTGATGGGAATATCAAATTTTATAGGCCTTAAATATGTTATGTTTGATGATGATAATGAAGAGGATATAGAAGAAGTAGTTAAAGAAGTTATGGTATTAATTGAAAGAGGAATGTTTAAAAGAAATGTCTAATTAGTAGACAAACTTATTAGGAGGCATAGCATGTCTTATTTTGAAAAGAATAATACAAAAATATATTATGAAGTTTTGGGAGATAGGTATTCTTCTGAATGCGTTGTGTTTTTAAATGGAGTTATGGCTTCAACAAATAGCTGGAGTAACCAGATTGAAGCTTTTGAAAATCTTGGCTATAAAATAATACTTCATGATTTTGTAGGCCAGTTAAAATCAGATAAAATAAAAGATAGCTATACTTTTTCAGAACATGCTAAGGATCTAAAAGATTTACTTGACTACTTAAAAGTAGAAAACGCAAATTTAATAGGAACATCCTATGGTGGAGAAGTAGCAATGAAATTCTCTATTTTATATCCTGAGTATGTAAATAGTTTAAGTATTATAGATTCAGTAAGCGAAACCGACGAATTAATGGATGCATTTATTGATTCATGGATTATTGCAGCCGAAAAACTTGATGGTGAGGATTTCTTTAATGTAATGGCCCCAAGTATATATGGAAATAACTTTATGAAAAATAATAAAGAGTTTTTAGCTTTAAGAGCTAAGAATATGAATTCTATTGATGAAAGTTATTTTAAAGGGCAAATTAAGCTTTACGAGACTTTTAAAAATGATGTATATATGACGGATGAGCTTCATAAAATAAAAGCTCCAACAATGGTAATATGTGGTGAAGAAGATTACTTAAAAAGAAAGAAATTTTCTGAAATAATACATAAAAATATTGAAAATTCACAGTATGTAACAATACCCGATTCTGGACATGTTACAATTTTTGAAAAAGTTAAAGAAATTAACTCAATATTAGTTGGCTTTATAATTTCAAATGAACAGTGAAATAAAGAAAACTTAATCTATTAAGATTCATAAAAAAGTAAACTACAATTTTAGAAGTAGTTTACTTTTTTAAATTTAGAACTCTTTTCTAATAGTAAATTTACTGTTATAATAGCTATAGTAATTAATTGCAAGCAATTTAAATTTTGGAGGTATTATGTTAGCTGATATAGGAATTTATGGTTTTAGAGTTATGGGTGAAAATTTAGCTAGAAATATAGAGTCAAAAGGTTATACGGTAAGTATAATGAATAGAACAGATTCGGTAATAAAAAAATTTATGAATGGCAAAGGTAAAGGTAGGAACTTTATAGCCAACTATACAATAGAAGATTTTGTATCTTCACTTAAAAAACCCAGAAAAATAATGCTGATGGTAAAATCAGGTGAAGTAGTGGATTTAATTATTGAGGCGCTGTTAGTTTATTTAGAAGAAGGCGATATTATAATAGATGGAGGAAATTCCAATTACGAAGACTCTGAAAGAAGGGTAAAGTACTTAAAGGATAAAGGTATAGATTTTGTAGGAAGTGGGGTCTCAGGAGGAGAACTTGGAGCTCTTCATGGACCATCTCTTATGCCTGGCGGATCCAAAAAGGCCTGGGAAAGTATAAAAGATATTTTTATTGATATATCTGCAAAGGCAGGGAAAGATAATTTAGAAGCCTGCACTACTTGGATAGGTGAGGGCGGCTCAGGGCATTATGTGAAAACAATACATAATGGTATAGAGTATGGTGATATGCAGTTAATATCTGAATCATATGCTCTTATGAGAGATCTCCTTTACTTATCGAACGAAGAAATGAGCGAAATATTTGAAAAATGGAATAAAGGTAAGCTTGAGAGCTATTTAATTGAAATTACAGGAGAAATTCTAAAAACAAAAGATGAAAATGGAGATTATCTAGTAGATAAAATTTTAGATACTGCAATGCAAAAAGGTACAGGTAAGCTTTCTGTAATCTCAGCACTAGAAGAAGGCCAGCCTCTTTCACTTATAACAGAAGCTGTATATGCAAGAATTTTGTCTTCTATGAAAAACGAAAGAGTATTTGCATCTGATTTAATAAGTAAAACTAAAAAAGAAGCTTATGATAAGTTAGAGCTACTTCCTTATCTTGAAGATGCTCTTTATTCTTCTAAAATAATATCCTACGCTCAGGGCTTTTCTCTTATGGCTGAGGCTTCTAAAAACTATAACTGGAATTTAAATTTATCTGAAATTGCATCTATCTGGCGTGGAGGATGTATAATTAGATCAGGATTTTTAGATGATATCAAATTTGCTTATAATGATAATAAAAATCTTAGTAATCTTATGGTGAGTAAACATTTTTCAAAGAAATTAGAAAAGTCTATAAAAGGTCTTAGAAAAATAGTTTCTATAGG
>CAZXSM010000137.1:0-2590 GCA_964643255.1 uncultured Lachnospiraceae bacterium | reverse complement strand
CCAATAATAAAGGTCATAATGCTTATTCCAGTACTAAGGACAAATCCTGAACATAGTACTGAAATAAGCATTCTTTTTCTATAAATCAATATTCCTATTATTAGGCCAAGTATTCCAGTGGTAAATATTAATATTAAGGCTTCCTCTATGCTTATAAAGATAAGAAGTATAGCTGAAGCTATATATACACTTACTCCAAGGCATATATTTATTATGCCAGCAAGTGCAATAGGAAGAGTACTTAAAGGACTTAGTGCCATTCCAATTACTGGAATAAATACTGGTGCTGCTTGGAATATCACAGTTAACCCAACAAATATTCCTCCTATACTTATTAGTTTACCTCTTAATTTTCTTTTATTATTATTCATAAAGGCCTCTTATATACTAATTAATTACTTGATTTACCTAATTCACATTAATACTTATTTAATTTACACTAACTGCTTACCTAATTAATTGGATGGTAATATCTCAAACACCGTGCCCATATTATAATCTGTAACGTTAGCAGAAGCATATACCCCTAGATACATCCTGGTTTGTTGTAAATTGCCGCCCAAACAGGTAAAATAAGCAGGAGAGTCTCCAAAGTCATAAGTTGGTTCAATGACATAATAATCATTAGGATGACAATCAGGTCTTAGCCTTGTATATCCTAAGCCTCCTTGTCCTGGACCTACATTTCCACTGCGCTTCATAAAATCTGAGAACACAAGAGCTTCTGATAATTCTGGTATATCATCTCCCATATAAGGGCAAGTACCTGTAATGGCACTTCCTTGAAACTTATCTTGACGTGGATCATCATGGAAGTAACTAACTAGAGGATAGATTCGCTTTGAAGTAAGATCAACTGCTTCATTATAATAAGCTAATATCTTTCTGTTTCCATCAGAATCGTTAGGACAAGGAGATGGGATAGGAGTAGGCAGATCACCTTCCCAGCCACGCCAACCTAGATTAATAAATCCTTCATGTTCAAGATTTATATCAATATTAGGGTTTTCTACAATAGTAGTAACAGCTATTGGAGTGTAGTATATAAAGAAATATACTGATTCAACTAGGTCTTGACCTACTTGACCTATATATTTAAAGAACTGATTATGGTTCCATTGGTATACAAGGCCTGTAGAGTTACGTATTCCTTTAGCTACCACCCTAAGTGTTTCTTGAATACTAGTAGGCAACTCATCAAAACGTGATACGACTGGTGGATTAAGAATGTTTGTATTCATATCTACATCTATTTCTATTATTTTACCTGCTATTTCCATAAGGTCCTGACTTAGGTTAAAGGGATCGTAACCAGACCCACCGTCTCCAGTAGTAAGAATTAAGTTACCTGTTTCAGGTGAAAATGTTAAACTGTTTACTCCATTATGATTCATAAATGGCCTTCTTAGGTTAAGAATTGTTCTTATTTTTTGTGGTCTGGTATCAGTGGTTATCATAGTCCATTCTTCTACTGTATCTATATGGTCATAGGCATTTTCTCGGTCTTGCCAGCTTAAAGTTAAAGTATCAATATCACATGGGTTAGGAGAGAAAGATCCTTGTAAAGCTCCTGGTCCTTGACTGCCAGCAAGTGAATAATGTATGTAAAACCGGCCGTTGTTGCTAAAGGATGGATGAAAGGCTAGACCTAGAAGGCCGCGCTCATCATAACCACCACTTTGTCTTCCAAGTTCAATAACCTGATCTCTAATATCCAAAAAAGGTTCTACGGTTCCATTTCCTAAAAAATAGATCTCGCCTACTTGAGTTGCGATAAACATTCTCTCTACTGAATCACCAGGAAGATTTGCAGTTTTGATGACTGTAGGAAGATTTAGATTTGTTACTAAAGGTTGTAAGTTTACACTAATGTTTTTCATATTTAGACCTTTTCATAATAATTTCATTTATAAATTATATGCATTTAATATGAGTATATGATGGGTTTCTAATGGTAGATTAATACAAAATGTAGAAATACATTGAAATTAATCCTTTTATAGCATAAGATATATCTGTGCACATAACTGTAGTGCTTATAGACCTTAAAAAATAAAAGAAAAAGAATGGATTTGATTAATATGAACTATGTAATTTGTTTGTTCCTAGGCTACTTGGTTGGAACATTCAATCCGTCATATTTGATTGCTATTAAAAAAGGGTTTGACATACGAGAAAGGGGTTCTGGAAATGCAGGTGCCTCTAATGCTGTCATTACTATGGGAAAGGATGTAGGAATCCTCTGTATATTACTTGATGTACTAAAGTCCTACGGTATCGTTAAATTTACTACATATGTTTTTGCCAATTCACCTCATACTTTTGTAATTACAGCATCTGCCTGTATATTAGGACATATTTTTCCTTACTATATGAAATTTCGTGGTGGAAAGGGACTTGCCTGTATGGGAGGTTCCTTACTAGCTTATTCAGCTCCTCTCTTTTTTAAGATATTAATAGTTGGAGCAATAGTGACACTTTTGGTTGGCTACATATGTGTACTTCCTATCTCTGCATCAATTCTATTGCCTGTTTTATATGGATTTGCAGAAAAGGATGTAATAGGAATGACTATATTTATGCTTGTTGG
>CAZXSM010000136.1:0-2613 GCA_964643255.1 uncultured Lachnospiraceae bacterium | reverse complement strand
AATGTCAGGAGGGGATTAAATTGAAGAAAAAGAAGCTTTCTATTATGGAAGCAATTATATTAACCGTAGTTATTATAAATGTCGCTATATTAGTTATTTTTATAGTCCGTGACAAATATTCATATAATCAAATAGCTAAACAACAGTCTAGTGAGATGTTATCTATGAAATTTGACCATACAGAAAATTATTTCAATGAATATCTGAATCGTGCAGCAAATTTTAATAAGTTATTATCTGACCAAATATCTTATAGTGAGTATCATTTGGAAGATGACTTGTCATCTCTTGAAGAATACGTAAGATATATAGTAGAAAACTCAATAAATGAGGACTCACAAGTAAGTGTGATAGGATATAGTGATGAATTAGGTAGATTTTTAGGTTTTAGAATAAACCCAGATAATACAATTAATTTAATGCTTAAAGATTCTAGAACAAATGATAAATTAGTCATTTATTCATCAGATAATACAAACTCTGATAAAATTGATGAATTTGATAATTATATCCCCCAAAACAGACCTTGGTACCCTCCTGTAAAAGAAAATCCTACCACTCAGTGGTCTGACATATATTTAAACCAAGATGAGTTGATGAACTTAACAACTACAGTATCTACACCGGTGTTTAAGGACAATAAGTTTTTTGGGATAGTTACAACAGATCTTACAATTAATGCTATTAATGAGTTTTTAAAAGGAACTAGTGATTCTAATAATGGATTGATATACATAATTGATGAGGATAATAAGGTTATAGCTAACTCGAGTAAAGAAAATTATATAAAAGTTTCTAATAAAGAAAGTCCTATATATAGCTTTTTATCTGCCGAAGATGTAGACGACCCAGTTATTTCTGTAAGCATTAGGGAGATAATAGACAAGAAAATTTCAGGAGATTCATTTTCCTTTTCCTTAGGTGGAACAAAGTATTATGCTTATATAGATGAAATAGCTGATGAAAGTGGATTAGGCTTGCAAGCTGTAGTTGTTGTTTCAGAAGATAGCTTAGTTCCTGGTTTAATTAGCCAACAACATCAATCCATAGCAAGTGTAATTATTGTAATAATATTTGGACTTCTTATCAAAATCCTAATTATACAATATATTATTAGACCTATAGAAGGAGTCACCACAGCAGCTAAAAGACTTTCAGAAGGTGATTTTTCTGTTGAACTTAAAGTTGAATCCTTATATTTTGATGAAACCTATGAATTAGTGAGAGCTTTTAGTAATATGGCTACAAAATTATCTCATGCATTTACAACAATCAAAGAAAATGAAGCTTTGCTTGAAGTTAAAGTGGAGGAGAAGACAAGGGAACTTGAAGAAACATATGATGAACTTTTAGAAAAAGAACGTCTTGCTTCTCTTGGAGGCTTAGTTGCAGGAATATCTCATGAGATTAATACACCCATAGGTGTAGCAGTTTCAGCATCTAGTTATCTTAATGGAGCAACCGATAAATTTTATAAAAATCTATCAGAGGGTAATATATCTAGAGATGAATTTGTAGATTACATAGAAAATGTAACAGAGAGTTTAAGTATTATAGATATTAACCTTAATAGAGCAGCGAAACTTATTAAGAGCTTTAAACAAATATCAGTAAACCAAACTTCTCTAGAGAAAACCACTTTTTTATTAAAGGAATATTTACAAAGTATATTTTTAGCCTTAAAACATGAATACAAAAAATTGCCAGTTACATATAAGATAAACTGTGATCCTGAACTTGAAATGTATAATAATCCGGGAGACATATCACAGATATTTACTAACTTAATAATGAACTCCTTAAAACACGGTTATATTGAAGGCCAAGATTTAACAATAACTATAGATGTAGATGAAGAAGATGATCAAATAATTATTTACTTTAAAGATGATGGCAGAGGAATAGAAAAAGAGAATATAAAGTATATATTTGATCCATTTTTTACTTCTAAAAAAAATCAAGGTGGAAGTGGACTCGGTTTAAATATTGTATATAATATTGTTACAGCCAAGTTGCAAGGCACAATTACGTGTGAAAGCCAGCTTAATCAAGGAGTTAAATATACAATTAAAATACCTAAGTAAAATATAAGATAAGATACTAGAGAGGAGACATGTTAATGAAAAAGTTGAATTTAGATAATATTAATTTGGATTTTTTAGATGAATACAAGTCGCATGAGATTAAAGATAAAAAGGATAAAATTAATATTAATCTTCCAGCCTATAAAGTATTAATAGCTGATGATGATGAAGAAGTACATAAAATCTCTAAGTTAATGCTTAAAGACTTTGAATTTGAAGGAAGAGCTATTGAAGTTTTACATACATATAATGGAAAAGATACTGCGAAGTTATGTGAAGAACAACCTGATATTGCTATACTTTTTCTTGATGTTGTTATGGAAAGTAATGATAGTGGTTTTCGAGTTATTAGGAAGGTGCGGGAGGACCTTAACAATCAATTAATTAGAATAGTCCTTAGAACTGGTGAACCAGGCCAAGCACCTGAAGAAAATGTTGTTAGAAAATATGATATTAATGATTATATATTAAAGACAGACCTTACATATAAAAGATTTAATACAATAATTTATAACAACATTTTCTTCAG
>CAZXSM010000135.1:0-2651 GCA_964643255.1 uncultured Lachnospiraceae bacterium | reverse complement strand
TATCATCATATATGATATGAATCCTATACAAGAAGCTACATTATGGTTAAAGTCAAATACATTAAAAGCATATAAAGCAAGTGGTATTATTCCAAGTATAAGATTCGGTGCAATAGAAAGCCAAATAAATCTTAACTTAGCTACCGGTTCCATGAAATACATAAAAAGTATTCCCTGTTTCCAATTAGTCCAGACCTGTTTTTCAATATCTTTAGGGGCGGCTAAAGCATGTATGTATTCATGGACATATAGCAAAAGTGTGGAAAAAACCATTGCAAATATAAAATATCCTACTGGCATATCAATTAATTCATCAAACCTAGAAAATATAACAATTGATGAAATAACTATTATAGGTATGCTCACTATTGTGCCATGTAGCATTAATCCTTTAGTATCCTTTGGCTCCTTATACATTACTGCATTTTCTGGTAATTCCTTTCTTTCAAGTTCATCAAAACTTTCAATTTTACCTTTAAACTTAATATTATACATATCACAATCCACCTTTGTTTATTTCTGCCTTACTGGCAGATATTTCCTTGATACATGCTATCGTTCATCCTAGGTCCTTTTCCCCTTACGATTCTCATAATCTTCTTCAATCTGGTCTTTCCAGTCCTCTGATATAACACTACTTTCCCTATAGGAACTCACTGTTTTATTCAAGACCTTATAGTTCAAATTAGTTCCCTCACTATCAGCATGATAATTTACTGCTCTATCTTTATCAATACCAAAGCGGCCTGCAGTTTCAACAGCGTCAATGTTAGCTCCAAGAAATATATATTCCCAATTATAATTATTTTTTTGATGTTCAATCATCTTGCGAATTTGGGTGTAAGAGTATTCTCTACTAGAATTCTCCATCCCATCAGTTATTATAACAAACATAACCTTTTCTGCTTGCTCTTCTTTTGCTGTGTGTTTCTGAACATTTACAATCTTGTTGATTGTCATACCAATAGCATCTAATAAAGCGGTTGTACCCCTTACATAATATTCCTTATCAGTGATTGGGGCTACGCCCTTAATATTAATTCGGTCATGTAGTATTTCGTAATTATTGTCAAAAAGTACTGTTGTAAGAATAGCCTCTCCCGGCTCTTTCTTTTGCTTTTCTAACATGGAATTATATCCACCAATTGTATCATCTTCTAATCCACTCATTGAACCACTTCTATCAAGTATAAATACAAGTTCTGTTAAGTCTTTTTTCATAATATGTTCCTCCTATAATTAAATATTGGCTTTGATTTATCTTGTTAAATAAAGGATAACATATTATAAATCACTAATGGTCGCATCTTAAGCGACAAATATTAGTAAGAGATATGTTGGCCGCTTATATGCAGCAAGATTTATATTGCCAGCATATATGCTAGCAACATTTACGTTGCTTTTTCCTAGCCTAGTAACTTCTGATCAAATGCAAATAGTGCTTCATTTATTTGAAATATATTATAGTTTTTATTTTCAATAAAGTATTCAATTATAATGTCAAACTTTCTGCTATGAGAAAGGGCATAGCCTGCCCTTAAAAGTAAATCTTTTGTTTGATCTAGATTTAATTCTAAGGCAATGGCAAATGCAATTGCTGTTGCTTTACTAGGTTTGTAGTCGACATCATTGCGTATTTTAGAGAAGAGTCTGCGGTCTACATTAGCTTTTTTATAGGTTTCTGCATCAGTCATGCCTTTTTCGTCAATAAGCCTAAGAAGCATTTGAGAAAATGTCTCGTCAGCGTTATTTACTATATCTTCTAACTTACGTTTATGTTTTTTTGAAGGATAAGTTGTTTTTTCATAATCATCTTGTATGAATGAATCTTCATAATCTAGTAATGGTTTTGTTGATGCTGAACTTTTAAGATCTTCAGACATTTGCCGTGAATAATAATGGCGTCGTCTTTCTTTCTCTTCAAGGAAATAGGTATCCTCTATCTCTTCTATATACTTATCATCAATATATTCAGTAATAGATGAAAATACTTTTTCTGATAATACAAAGGATGCTTTATCATATATTACTAAATATACTAGCATATCATTTTCTAACAAAAACTCACCAATAGTAGAAATAGCTACGTTTAGTGCTTGATCTTTAGGATACCCATATGCCCCTGTTGATATTAGGGGTAGAGCTACACTTTCAAGGTCATATTCCTTAGCAAGGGTTAGTGAATTTCTATAGGCATCTTTAAGAAGCTTTTCCTCATTATTAGTACCATCTATCCAAATGGGTCCAACAGTATGAATTACATATGTAGCAGGTAAGTTATAGCCCTTAGTGATCTTAGCTTGTCCAGTTCTACAACCCCCAAGACTTTTGCATTCTTCTAATAATTCAGGCCCTGCTGCTTTATGAATGGCACCATCCACCCCACCTCCACCAAGTAGGGAGGGATTAGCTGGATTTACAATTGCATCTGCATGTACTTTAGTTATATCGTTTCTAATTATTTCTAATGGCATAAATTTACCTCCTGAATTATTATTTAAAAAAGGCGAAGTCCATCGTTTATATACGAATGAATACTTCGCCTCTTTAGCTTCATATGTTAATTAGTCTAATTTCCTCTGAGCCATAATGCTATCATATTGATATAATCCAGCCCAGCTGTTTTCTATTCTTTCAACTCTTTCAACAAT
>CAZXSM010000134.1:0-2685 GCA_964643255.1 uncultured Lachnospiraceae bacterium | reverse complement strand
TTTTGCTTGCTGTCCTATATTTAGGAAGTTGTACAAGTGATTACTTAGATATAAACGATGATCCAAATAATCCAACAGAAGCTGTGGTGGATCAACTCCTTCCAGGAGCTGAGTATTTTATGGTTCAAGCCTTAGGGCAAGGAAACTTTATAGGTAACAATTTGTCGTCTTACGTACACCAATTGGTATCGCGTGAAGTGCAAAATTATAGTATGACACCTGGTGCGAATAATCCATTTAACACGTGGAATTATCTTTACACCTACGCTTTGCCTGCATATGATGCAATTATTACTGCTGGTGAAGAGGACGGTAATTTAATTTATGCTGGGGTTGCAAAAACACTAAAAGCATATACATTTTCAATGATGGTTGATTTGTGGGGTGATATTCCTTACACTGAATTCAACGTTCCGGATCTTAATAATCCAAAACCAGATAGTAGTAAAGATATTTACAACGCGCTTATTGCTCTTTTGGAAGAAGCAAATGCAGATTTAAATAATTCTGCGGCAGAAAATGGTTTGAAACCTAGTAGAGATGATTTCTTTTACGCAGGTAATGTTGATAAGTGGACCAGATTGAACAACACTGTACAATTGAAGCTATTGCTGCAATCGCGTAAAGCTAAGGCAGATATTACAGGTTGGAAAACCAAGTTAGATGCTTTGGTTGCTGGAGGTAAGCTTATGGAATCAGGTGGTGATTTTCAGTTTTGGTTTAATCCAGAAACTACTCCTCAAGATATGCGTCATCCTGCAATAAGTGAATATACAGGGCAGCAAACCTATTATATTAGTCCATTTTTCTACGAAATGATGGCTGGAATAACTTTGAATAATTCAGGCAATCCTTTTCCAGGAATTAGAGATCCACGGATTCCTTATTACTTTGTTAACCAATTAAAGGATGGGCAAGACTCTGAAAATGCACATGAATATCGTAACGGTAACTTTATGTCGATATTCTTTGCAACTAATGGTCCAAACTCCTCAGGTAGTAATGATAAATCACTAACAAAAATAGGATTTTATCCAGCAGGTGGAAAATATGATGATGGAAATGGCGGAGCTGTTTCTTTAGCAGATGGATATGGTGAGGCACCTCATAAAATGGTGACATTTTTCTCACTCAAGTTTATGTTAGCTGAACTTGCTCTTGCAGGTGAAACAACAGGAGATGCTAGAGCTTTGCTAAAGGATGCAATGAATGCTTCTATAGATCATCTTCACAGTATGATTGATAAACAATCTGATGCTGGTCAAAAAAGCACACCTAAAATTAAGGCGGCAGACAGAAACAAATTTATTGATGATGTGCTAGCTAAGTATGATGCCGCAAACACAGATGGTAAAATGGAAATTGTGATGACTCAAAAATGGATTGCTAACTTCTTTAATCCTATTGATATTTATACAGATTATAGACGTACAGGATATCCAGTTCTTTTTGATCCTAGCAAGACTACAGAGCCTGGCAATGGTGTGAATCCAACACCTACTGCTAAGTCAGATACTAAGGTGCCTCTTATGAATTTTTCATCTTTCCCAAGGTCATTGTATTATCCAAATAGTTCGGAGACTGAATTGAATCCAAATATGACTCAGAAGTCTAATCTTTCTACTCCATTCGTGTTTTGGGATAAATAATAAATTAAAAAAATAAATTGATATGAAAAAAATATATTTAGCATTTATCACATTGTCCCTATTATTTATTGCAACAAGTTGCGATAAAGATTTACCTTATCCAATTGATGACGTAAAAAGAGGTGTGGTAATAGATGTAGTAAGAGTGCCAGGAACAGATGGTATTTTATCTGATGGGCTGACTACAGGAAATTATAAAATTAATCTTTCTATTCCTGAGCAACAAGGCGACTATTCGTTTATGAAGAAAGCTCAACTGCTAGCAGTAATGGAGGGTGTTGATGGCAAGTTGACATCAAAAGTAGTTATGGATGACATCACTGAATTTCCAAAAGAGATAACTATTGATGTTGGTGATGTATATAGTAAATTTGGATTATCTTCTCCCTCTCTTGGAGAAACTCTTTATTTTACAACAAACACAGTGTTGAAGGATGATGTAGTAATTCCTGGTTGGAACCAAATTATTGGCTTCAATAACAAGGCTTTTGCTGGTTGGCAAGTTGACGGTAGAGCATATTCATATAATGTACGCTATTCAGTAGCATGTGAACTCATTCTTGATGATTTTATTGGAACCAACACTGTCTATTTAGATGAGTGGGATGGTGGAGGCTATACTGTAGAAATTGTTAAAGTATCTGACACAGAGTTAAGAGTTGAGGGTATGTTCTCTGGATATGGAGCACCAATGACTATTAAAGTAGATCCTACAGACCATTCAATATCAATTCCTAAACAAATTCTAGTGGCTAATCCAACAGAATGGTGGGGGAATCCATCACCTTACAGTAATTTTGCATTAGCTGGTGGAGGAACAATTAATGCTTGTGAAACTAGTCTATCTTTTACAGCTGAAGGTACTGTAGATCAAGGTTCATTTGGTGGAGGAATCGGATTTAAAATCGGAAAGTAGAATAACAATTACTTAATATATAAACTAAGTAGTTATATTATAATTAAAAAAAGGTGTCCAACATGTTTGGATGCCTTTTTTTATGTATTCTTCAACTGCTTAAAATTAATTGGCTTACTT
>CAZXSM010000133.1:0-2834 GCA_964643255.1 uncultured Lachnospiraceae bacterium | reverse complement strand
AATCCATTCTGAAACATCGACAACTCTGTAATCATCCTTATTATCTCTAAGATAGACATCCTTAATGCCAGAATTAATAACCAATCGTTTACACATGGAGCAGCAGATAGCATTTTCAACATATTTGCTCGTATCCACCTCAATGCCTGTAAGGTATAGGGAGCTTCCTATCATCTTATCCCTGGATGCACTGATTATGGCGTTTGCCTCTGCATGAACGCTCCTGCACAGCTCGTAGCGCTCTCCTCTAGGAACATTAAGCTTAGCTCTTATGCATTCCCCGATATCACAGCAGTTCTTTCTGCCTCTGGGCGCTCCCACATAGCCCGTGGAAATAACCTCATCATTCTTCACCAGAACGGCTCCATATTTTTTGCGAAGACAGGTAGATCTCTGTGCTACCACCTCTGCCAAGTCTAGATAATAATTAACTTTGTCCCTTCTCTTCATATGTACCTCCAGCATAGTTTCTGTTACATAATAAATATCTTTAGACTTCAAAATCTATAATACCATATATTCTATCCACTTCTTTCACTTCAAATTATATCATTTAGTGCCTTTCATTACCATAGAAATATATAATTCATTGGTCTTATATCTAATAATGAATACCTATTATATATGTATGTATAACAATATATTTGACTTCTATACTGCTTATGTGCTATGGTATACAAGCATTTCCGAATATCTTTAAGGTAATGGGGGACCCAATCTTTTGGGGTGAATCCTAGTCTTTAGGAAGGGTCACTTGGTAACCCTAACCCGTCAGCTAATCCCATAGGAATAAACCAAGCGAATGACAGAGCTCTATACGAGTGAGTTTATACGCTTTTTTATCGTGTAATTATATATGAAAGATAATAACAAAAATCAAAGCGCTAAACTACATCATAGGGCAAATAATGATGTGGAGGAAAGAAATGAATTTATTGCTCAAAATTAGTATCGTATTGTTAGTTGGTGTCATCGGAGGTAAGGTGGCACGAAAGTTAAATCTACCCAATGTATCAGGATACCTGGTAGCTGGTCTTTTTCTAGGACCATCCTTTATTAAATTAGTAAGTGGCCAGGACATAGAATCTTATACCCCGATTAATGAGCTTGCTTTAGCAATTATCGCATTTAGTATAGGAAGCGAATTTCTTATAAAGGATATGCTTAAGCTAGGAAAATCTATAGTTATTATTACACTGGCAGAGGTGGTTGGGGCCGTATTTATAGTGTTTACGCTTATGTACTATATTTTTAATCAACCCTTTGCATTTAGTATAGTTATCGCATCTATGTCTGCTGCCACAGCACCAGCCGCAACATTGCTTGTTATTAAGCAGTATAAAGCTTACGGTCCTCTTACTAAGACAATTCTTCCAGTAGTTGCCCTTGATGATGTGTTTGGTATTATAGCATTTGGAATAGCTATGTCCTTAGCAACTCTTACAAGTGGGCAAGAGACCTTCTCCATATTCAGAATGATAATTGATCCTTTAGTAGAGATTAGTGGCTCAATTATACTTGGCTTGATAGCGGGTGCTTTGCTAGTGTTTGCAGCAAAAAAATCAAGAGGCCGTGACGAGCTTCAGTTGATTACCTTGGTTGCCATAGGTATCTCTACTGGGCTCTCAAATCTTTTGGGGCTATCCCCCCTATTAACCTGCATCGTGATGGGTGCGGCCTTGGTTAATCTTAAGCGAAATTCAAAAAGAGTATTTGACTCCGTTAATGGCTTCGTATCCCCTGTATACGTTCTCTTCTTTACATTGGCGGGTGCCAGTTTGGACTTAAGTATTCTGTTTGGTGTTGGTATGTTAGGTATAGCCTATGTTATAGCCAGGGCAACAGGTAAAATGCTCGGCTCATGGGCAGGTGCAAAATCAGTCAAGGCAGACCCTGCGGTTACAAAAAATCTCGGTTACGCATTATTCCCTCAAGGTGGTATATCCATTGGTCTTCTTGTAATTGTCAGACAGCAATTACCGGAATATGCTGCATCGATAAGTACAATTATCATGTTTAGTGTGTTGATTTATGAAGTAACAGGGCCTATATTTGCCAAGCTGGCAATACAAAGAGCCGGAGAGATTAATGGACTTAATAGCATAAAAGAAAAGCCTAAAAAGGATAAAAAAATATTAAATATTAACTCACAATTAGATGGATAAATATGATATAGTCATAAGAGGAGGTGTAGGTATGTTTGTTTTGTTTATTGTGCTAAATGAGATAGATTATATAGAGGATATCCTCTCGGGATTCGTAGAACAAAAAATTAGCGGTGCAACTATCCTTGAAAGTCAGGGAATGGGAAGCGCTATAGCTAACAGTGATAATGAAAGTATGCCTTTATTTTCCACATTACGTATGTTAATTGGAGATTCACATCCTTATAGTAAAACCATATTCACGGTATTGAAGGATGAAGCTATGGTTGAAAGAGCTGTTAGTGTAGTCCAAGAGGTGCTATCGGATTTCAAGGATTCAGGAATAGGATTTATGTTTACAGTTCCGGTCGCAAATATCTATCCCATTAAAAAAGACTAATTATGAACCAAAAGGAGCTTCTACTAAGTGTTTAGTGGAAACTCCTTTTATATATTATAATTAATCTTATGTTCAGACTAAAACCCTCATTTAGTTTTCAAAGCCCTGAATGAATTTAGCACTGCAATAAAAGTAACACCAACATCTCCAAATATAGCCGCCCATAAGCCTGTAAATCCTAAGGCGCTAAATATAAGAATGATTATCTTAACCCCGATTGCAAATACGATGTTCTGATTGGCAATTCCTATTATTTTCTTCGCTATCTTGATGGCTTCTGGAATCTTTGA
>CAZXSM010000132.1:0-2878 GCA_964643255.1 uncultured Lachnospiraceae bacterium | reverse complement strand
TTGATAATTCACAGCTTAGATGGTGGTCTGTGAATTCTTCATCATCACATTCCAAAATGATATCTCCCTTCTTTTGTAATCCTTTCACATATAATGACGATAAATATGGATATACGTTACAGAAATAATACTATTATTATTATATTTGTTAAATAAGTGTATTAAATACAGAATTGGTCTAAACATACAAATAAATTCATCTGCTTGTTTTAATAGAATTTTTAGAGTAAAGGAAGTTTGATAGAAAAGAATCAAAGAAAGTAAGCTTACTTATTGGGATGGTATTCCCAACCGTCATCCCCATTATATATCATCAATTTGGACATTCCCCCATCTATTGTTATATTTTCACCATTGATAAAACTGTTCCTTTCATCACACAAAAACATTACAGCTCTAGCAATATCCATGGGATCTCCTACTCTATTTGAAGGATGTTGGCCAATGTCTTCTTCAGAATGTTCTGCCATATAACCATCCTCATAAGTTGCCCCAGTGTCTATCCATCCAGGGGCAATGGAATTTACCCGAACTTGACCTGACAAGCTTACAGCAAGAGAATGAGTCAGTGCAGTTATTCCACCCTTAGCTGCAGTATAGCTTTCTGTATTTCTTTGAGACATAAAGGCTCTACTAGAACTAATATTTACAACTGAAGCCCCCTTATTAAAAAAGGGAAGAAACAATTGTGTCAGCATATAGGGAGCTGTCACTCCTACTTTTAAAGCCATATTAAAATCCTCATAGCTACAGGGAGTATGAATTCCGCCCATAGTAAAAAAAGCATTGTTTATAAGATAATCAACACTTCCATATTCTTCTATAACACTATTAACAAATTGATGGAGTGTTTGCTCAACAGCTAAATCACCTGGCATAAATAATATCTGACTACCATATCCCTTTAAAACTCTTTCGTTTTCCTTACCTGCCTCCTCGTTTTTATCAATAAAGGCAATCTTTGCACCAGCTTTAGCGAATTCTCTCGTCAGACACCTACCTATACCAAGTGCCCCTCCAGTAACCACGCATACTTTATCTTGAAACATAACTTGTCACCCTCCTATTCAGAAAGTAAGCCATTACAATAAGCTAATACCTAGAACCTCCCTGTTAATTTAAGAACTCCTAGAGATACAATAACCACCAATGTATCTACAACAAATCCCATAATCATTGGCTTTGGTCCAATATTCTTAATATCACCGTAACTTGTTTTTAGTCCTATAGCAGATAAGGCCATTATCATAAAAAACCTAGATGTTGTTGAAATATGTGGCACTATACTGGCAGGAATAAAACCTGTACTACGAAGAATTACAACAATAAGAAACAATACTATAAAATAAGGGAATATTTTCTTGATATTAATAGGTGTGCGTCCCTTTACACCCTCTGATTTCCCTTCTAATCTTTCTGTAATAATAGAAAAAACTAATACAAAGGGTATTATAAATAATGTCCTAGTCAACTTAACTATAACTGCTGTATTACCAGCTATTTGGGAAAAACCATATCCTGCTGCTACAACTGATGATGTATCATTAACGGAAGTTCCAACCCATAAGCCAAAACCAGAATCAGACATGCCAAGGGCCATACCAATCCAAGGAAATGCAATAACTGTTAGAACATCAAAGATAAAAGTTGCAGAAATAGCATATGCCATATCCTCATCTTTTGCCTTTATAACTGGCCCTACAGTGGCAACGGCTGTTCCACCGCATATAGCAGTACTTATTGCTAGTAGATTAGTTAACTTCCAGTTCACTCCAAATACTTTACCCAGTAAATTACCAACACCAAATGCTGTAGCCATAGTAAAGGCCATTAAAAATAGAGCGTATTTTCCTACACTTAAAACCTCAGCTAAATTCAAATTTACTCCCATAAGCACTATACCAGCACGAAGAACCATCTTGCCTGTAAAACTTACGCCTGGCTCAAATATATCATATTTATTTAAAATAGGATTTAAAGCCATTCCAACTAAAAGAGCCATTACTGTAGCTCCTATAATATCACCAGGAATAAAACTATTTAAGAATATTGCTATAATTGCTACTAGACCACTAAGAAGTATTCCCGGCATTAATATTTTAATCTTTTTTATCATAAGTACCTCCACAATTATTTATATCAGGACTTGAGTATATCATCATATTATTATAAAATAAAATTATTATATTTTATATTAGTATAAATTAAATTTATATGGAGGTTGAAATGATAGATAATAGATTAGAGACATTTCTTACACTTTGTGAGACTTGGTCTTATACAGATACTGCAAAACAATTAAATATGACCCAACCTGCTGTTACCCAACATGTGCAATATTTAGAAAATTATTATCAGGTTACATTAATTGCTGGCAAAGGGAAGAACTTTGCCCTAACAGAAGAAGGTAGGGCCTTACAACAGTATATAAAAACCCTTAAAGCTAATTCAGAAAGAATTCTACCCTTATTACACCGAATTAAAAACAAGGCTAAACCACTTAATTTTGGTGCAACTTTAACTATAGGGGAATACACCATTCCACCAATTCTCTATGAAATTCTTAAAGATGATCCAGAGATAGATATTTCAATGTTTGTAGAAAATACTGATATAATTCAGAAAATGCTACTAGATGGAAAAATTGACTTTGCCTTACTAGAAGGACACTTTAATCAAAATCAGTTTGACTTCAAGTTAATGTCTAATGAAGAATTTATTGGTGTTTGTTCACCAGCAAATCAAATTGCTGCAAAAAATAACAGCCTACAAGATTTACTCAATCAAAACCTTATACTACGAGAAAGAGGGAGTGGAACTCGAGATATTCTAGAACAAGCCTTATACAATCAAAATCTTTCTACTAAAGATTTTAGAA
>CAZXSM010000131.1:0-2889 GCA_964643255.1 uncultured Lachnospiraceae bacterium | reverse complement strand
TAAAATAAAGAGGATGAGAAAATATGAATGTATTATACAAAAGTACCCGCAGTAATATGGATCCAATTCCAGCATCACAAGCCATACTACAAGGCTTGGCAAGTGACGGAGGCTTATTTGTACCTACACAGCTTCCTAAGTTAGACGTATCTATAGAAGAACTATCAAAAATGGATTATAAAGAGTGTGCTTATGAGGTAATGAAATTACTCCTTAGTGACTTTACAGAAGAGGAACTAAAAACCTGTATTAATAATGCTTACGACGACAAATTTGATACAAAAGAGATTGTTCCATTAAAGAAACAAGGAAATGCATATTACTTAGAGCTTTTCCATGGGCCAACTATTGCATTTAAAGATATGGCTCTTTCCATACTTCCACACCTACTTATAACATCAGCTAAGAAGAATAATATAAAAGAAGAAATAGTTATCCTTACTGCTACATCAGGAGACACAGGCAAGGCGGCTCTAGAAGGCTTTGCAGATGTAGAAGGAACTAAAATAGTTGTCTTCTATCCTAAAAATGGGGTTAGTCCTATCCAAGAAAAGCAAATGGTTACTCAAGAGGGAGACAACACATATGTAGTTGGAATAACAGGTAACTTCGATGAAGCCCAAACTGGAGTTAAAAACATATTTAACAATAAAGAGTTAGAAAAGAGATTAAAAGACAAGGGATATATTTTCTCATCAGCGAATTCTATTAATATAGGAAGATTGGTTCCACAAATTGTTTATTATGTATATGCATATGCTCAAGTTTTCGGTCGTGGAGAGATTGTAAAAGATGAGAAGGTTAATGTAGTAGTACCTACAGGTAACTTTGGTAATATCTTAGCCGCCTTCTATGCTAAGAATATGGGACTTCCTATTGATAAGCTTATATGTGCTTCTAATGATAACAAAGTCCTGTTTGATTTCTTTAATACTGGTATATATGACAAGAACAGAGAGTTTATATTAACATCATCTCCATCTATGGATATCTTGATATCTAGTAACTTAGAAAGATTGATATATGAACTTGCTAGCAAAGATTATAAGAAGACACTAGAGTTTATGAATGACTTAAGTTTAAGGGGTAAATACGAAATTACTAGTGAAATGAAGGAAAGACTTGAAACTTTCGCTGCTGGATATGCCAGTGAGGAAGAGACAGGAGAAGCCATTAGAGAAAGCTATGAGGAAGATAGTTATATTATAGATACCCATACTGCAGTAGGGGCCTCAGTGTATAAGAATTATGTGGAAGAAACTGGGGATGACAAGAAGACACTTATTGCATCTACAGCAAGTCCTTATAAGTTTCCTGTGAGTGTGATGAAGGCTATTGATGAGAAATATGAAGATATGGGTGACTTTGAGTTAATAGAGGAACTTAGAAAACTTTCTGGAACTCAAGTACCTAAGGCTGTGGCAGGCCTTGAGACTATGGAAGTGGTTCATGATAGGGTTTGTAAGCCTGAAGAAATGGAAGAAGTGGTAGAGGAAATTTTAAAATAAAAGTAAAGTGAAACAATAAATATAGTTAGAACCCACTTTTTTAGTCAATAATATAAATACTGGCAAAGGTTACAAATCTATACTCTTGAATTAATTCGATATATAATCCTTAGCTAAACATTCAAGTTCATTGATAAAGCTTGTTAATTATGGTAAAATCATGGTGGTTTGAAAATTATAGAAAAGCTTATAAAAATTAATTAAAGACTTATGATAAATCAATAAAACTAAGAGGAAACGGTATGTATAAAAACGAAAGAACATTCAATAAGAAAACAATATTTTTCATCTTTTTAGATCTTGTCAGTATATCTATAGCTAGTGCAGTAGGCTTACTCTTAAGATTTGATTTTAATATAAGAAATATAGGAATTGTTTATCTTGATTCTATATGGGACTACTTACCCCTATATATCCTAGGGACCATAGTAATATTCTACCTCTTTAAGTTATATCATACACTTTGGATATATGCGGGAGTAAACGAGCTTATTAATATTACTTTGGCTTGTATATGTGCAACCTTGGTTCAAATTGCAGGTATGGAATTGCTATTACTACCAATTCCTAGAAGTTATTACTTTTTATCTGGCATAGTATTATACCTGCTTACTTTAGTAAGTAGATATATGCACAGGCTAGTTTTTCAAATTAGTAAAAATATAGAGTATTCTAGTGAATCTCACGACTACAGCAATGATATTACCAATGTTATGGTTATTGGTGGTGGTGAAGCTGCCAATATGATTATAAAAGAGACGAAGAATAGTAGTCATATAAATAATGTGGTAATTAGATGTGTCATTGATGACTCCCATGAAAAAATAGGAAAATTTATTCAAGGTGTCAAGGTTGTTGGTAATAGAGACACCATTCTTTATAATGTAAAGAAATATAATATAGATGAAATTTATATAGCTATACCATCAGCATCAAAAAGAACAATAAGGGAAATAGTTACTATATGTAATGAAACTGACTGTGAACTTAAGATACTTCCAGGTATCTACCAGCTTGTTAGTGGAGAAGTGACAGTAAGTAAGCTACGTAATATAAAAATAGAAGACTTGCTAGGAAGAGAAACTATAGATGTTGATTTAGATTCCATAATGTCATATGTAAAAGATAAAGTAATTATAGTTACAGGTGGTGGAGGTTCTATTGGAAGTGAGTTATGTAGGCAGATTGCTTCATATAAACCTAAACAGTTAATTATAATAGATATTTATGAAAACAATGCATATGATATCCAGCAGGAATTAGCTAATGCTTATCCTAAATTAGATTTAGTAGTCTTGATAGCTTCTGTACGTAATGCAGATAGGATAGACCATATATTCGAAACATATAAACCAGATATTGTATATCATGCAGCAGCCCA
>CAZXSM010000130.1:0-3027 GCA_964643255.1 uncultured Lachnospiraceae bacterium | reverse complement strand
CATAACAAACTCCATTCTGGTGTTATCCACCTGTCACCTATAATATATAATTTAATGCTTATTTTATTTTATGCCATCCTTTTTATAGATATAGGTTTTATACTCTTTATCTTCTATCATTTCTTTATAGTTACCTTGTGTTTCACTAATATCTAATTTCTCATTTTTTTCATTCCAAGACATTTTTGTTACAGCATATTGACCTTTTTCATAATTATATCCATCGCCTTCGTCTTCATAAAGCTCAAAGTCTGCATCCTTACCAGTGTAAATATGGATTTGTAAAGGACCATTAGGCTTTTGGTTGGCAAATTCTATTGGCTCAGTCATTGGTATAATACTTCCTTCTTTAACATATAAAGGCATTTTATCAATTGGACAATCTGCAGTAATTACTTGTCCACCTTCATAATAATCTCCTGTCCAGAAATCATACCAACCCGAATTTTCAGGTAAATATACCTGTCTAGTTTTATCCACATTATTAATTTCTTGTGATCCTACGTCATAATACATTGGTTTTGTTACAGGACATACCATTATACTATCACCAAACATATATTGGTCATTTATTTCTCTTGCCTTTTTATCCTCAGGGAAATCAAATGCTAGCATTCTTAGCATAGTATAATCATCTTTCCAAACCCTACCTGCCATTGAATATATATAAGGCATTAATTTGTATCTTAATTTATTAAACTTTATAAGGGTATCGTAGAACATGGTTCCTTCTTCTCCAAAATACCATAGTTCTCTACGTACATCTGTACCATGACCTCTAAAGATAGGTAAAAAAGAAGCAAATTGAAACCATCTTGTAAAGAGTTCTCTATATCCTAAGTCTTCATTTCCGTCATCATAGTCACCGTTCCAATACCATTGAACCCCTTTTTTAACAAAAAATGCCCCTATATCTAGTGTCCAATATGGAATTCCACAAATACTTAAGTTTAGTCCCGCCGCTATTTGCTTTTTAAAGGTGTCCCAATCAGCTGAGATATCTCCAGACCATAGAATTGCTCCATATCTTTGTTGGCCAGTATAGCCACTTCTAGTAAGGTTTGTTACACGCTTTTCGTCAGTGGTTTCTCTTTGTCCATTATACATAGTCATAGCATGCATAAGTCCATATGAATTAGAATACTCTGCAGGCATATATTTACTACCTGTTTCAAAAAACTCATGATAGGTATTACTTGGCTCAGGTTTTTGAATATAATTCCACTCTGGAGTAAAAGGTTCACTTGAGTCACACCACCATGCATCTATTCCATGCTTAAATAGCCCAGAATATGCTTGTTGCCAATATAACTCTCTTCCTTTTTTATCAAGTGCATCATAGATATTACTTGCAGGGAATAATAACTTATTATCTTTGAATTCTTTATAATTATCACTTTTTTCATCCATATTGGGCCAAATAGAAATCATAAGTTTTACATCTTTTTCATGAAGATTCTCCATCATTTTAGATGGATCTGGAAAACGTTCTTTATCAAATGTTTTCTGTCCCCATAGGTTATCTTCCCATGATTGCCAGTCTAGTACTATGCAGTCTAGTCCGATTTTTCTATCACGGTATTCATCAGCTACAGCTTCTATCTCTTGTGCTGTTTCATATCTTTCTTGAGATTGAATATAGCCAAATGCCCATTTTGGTAACATACTTGCCTTGCCAGTTAATGTTCTATAACACTTTACTACTCCATCGATATTTTCCCCATACATAAAGTAATAGTCCATTTCAAGATCAGCTTCCGTGTATAAATAAGGTTGATCGCTTGTATCATTGAATATCATAGGACTATATGTGTCCATTAATAAACCATATCCCTTACTTGATATTATAAAGGGTATAGCTATCTTCATATTTGCTTGATGAACATATTGAGTCTTTCCTCTTAAATTTAAATGACCTTCTTCATGCTGACCTAATCCATAGATTGCTTCATCTTTATCCCAGTTTGTATATAATCTTGTTCTATATAATTTTTTATCAAACTCCATTGAAGCTTCTTTTATAACTTCTTTTACACCATCAGCTGTTTGGATTCGTTCAACTTTTATATCTTCTTCATCACTTACCTTATATGAATCAAACTCTTCAAGATTCTTACTCTCATAGTCTCGTTCAGAAAACAGAACTTTTCCGCTATGATCATAATAATATATAGAAGATGCTTCTTTTGATACACGTACTACTAAATCATCTGTTTTTATTTCTATATTTTCTTCATCTTCTGTATAATTCCAGTCTGAATAATCTCCATCATATATAACCCCTGGCTTACTTTCATCACTAAAAGAATCCCTTAAGGTATATACAACACGTATAATCTCAGAGGTTTTTGGCTCTATTTTAATCATTCCATGGTTAGTCTTTAATATAAGTACATTCTCTATACGTTCTACCGATAGAATATTTCTCTTAGGTCTTTTATTTACCTCTAGCATTATTCTTCTCCTTTTATTCTTTATAAGTTAACATTATATTTAATCAACAATCAAGGATTGTTGATTAAATATAATTGCATTACTAGGCTTTGTTTTTAGTATAGAAACGCTTAAATTAGCTCAAATGATTTTAAGCTAGCATCTCCTTTTTCACGATTTCGGTTAGCATCTTCTGTTCCACGGTAACTTAAGTAGATAGCATGAACACCATCTGGTATTTGTACTGGTGTAGAATATCTTTCCCAAACATTGCTATCTTGAGTTTCTATAGTTGCTAATACTTCTCCATCCCATGATGTTTTTATATCAAAAAATCCTCGTGAGTATCCTCTTACAGTTATGGCTACTTCAGTTACATCTTTGCAGTCAAAATATTTAAATCCTGCTGTTGTACCATAGGACATCTTGGCAATATATCCAATTTCCTTATCGCCGTCTTTTCCATCTTGCATAACTCTTGGTGCATCAAATTCGCCAACATATGTATTTGGCTCATCTGTAAATAGATTACAAACTATATATGCTGGATATTCTCCCTTACCTTTTAGAGGTCCATTATTTAAACCACAAGAA
>CAZXSM010000129.1:0-3044 GCA_964643255.1 uncultured Lachnospiraceae bacterium | reverse complement strand
GAGACAAAAAGGAACAGGTAATGCAAGACAAGGTTCCATTCGCTCACCTCAATGGGTAGGTGGCGGTGTTGTATTTGCTCCAAAGCCAAGAGATTATTCATTTAAACTGAATAAAAAGGAAAAACAAGCAGCATTAAAATCTGCATTAACGTCAAAACTTGTAGAAGACAAGTTAGTAGTGCTAGACGAATTGAAATTTGATGAAATCAAAACAAAAAATATGGTTACTGTTTTAAAAAATCTAAATGCTGATAGAGCGTTAATTGTTCTTGGAGAAAAAGATGATAATGTTAGACTTTCTGCAAGAAATATTCCTTATATAAGAACTGTGTTATCTAACTCAGTTAATGTATATGACATCATAAAATATGACACATTAATTCTGACTAAAGACGCAGTTGAAAAAATTGAGGAGGTGCATGCATAATGGCAAATTTAAAATACTATGATATTATTCTTGAACCAGTTATTACTGAAAGTAGTATGGAAAAAATGGTTGACAATAAATATGTATTTTTAGTTCACCCTGATGCAACAAAAACCCAAATCAAAGAAGCAGTTGAAAAACTTTTTGAAGGAACTAAAGTTAAAAAAGTTAACACAATGAATCTTCCAGGTAAAAAACGTAGACGTGGAATGGTAGTTGGAAGAACTGCTAAAAAGAAAAAGGCTATTGTGCAACTGGCAGAAGACAGTGAAGATATAGAAATATTTAGTGGATTATAAGATATAGAATTAGTAGAAGATATAATAAAGTTGCTTGTATAGCAACGAAAGGAGTGCGAAACAATGGGAATTAAAAAATATAAACCGTATACACCTTCCCGAAGACACATGACCGGTTCTGATTTTTCGGAGATTACAAAAAAAGCTCCTGAGAAATCTTTACTTAAGCCTTTAAAAAGAACAGCAGGGCGTAATAATCAAGGTAAGATTACTGTCAGACATCGTGGTGGTGGCGCTAAGAAAAAATATAGAGTTATTGACTTTAAGAGGACAAAGGATGGTATTCCAGCAACAGTTCAAGCAATCGAATATGATCCAAATAGAACAGCAAACATTGCACTAATAGCATATGCTGATGGTGAAAAAAGTTATATACTTGCACCTAATAATCTTAAAGTAGGAGATAAAATTGAAAGTGGTCCAGATGCTGAAGTAAGTTTGGGTAACTGCTTACCACTTAGTAAGATACCAAATGGTACTCAAATTCATAATATTGAAATGCATCCAGGAAAAGGTGGACAATTAGCGCGTTCAGCAGGAAGCTCAGCCAGACTAATGGCAAAAGAAGGTAAATATGCAACTGTTAGATTACCATCTAGTGAAATGAGAATGGTTCCAATTGAATGTAGAGCAACTATTGGTCAAGTAGGAAATCCAGAACATGAACTTATTACAATTGGTAAAGCAGGACGTAAACGTCACATGGGCTTTAGACCAACTGTTCGTGGTTCAGTTATGAACCCTAACGATCACCCACATGGTGGTGGTGAAGGTAAAACAGGAATTGGTATGCCAAGTCCACTTTCACCTTGGGGCAAACCAACACTTGGTTATAAGACTAGAAAGAAAAAGAAACCATCTAGCAAGTATATTGTTAGAACAAGAAAAGGTAAAAATAGGTAATTACAGCATATAAGGAGGTAAAATAGATGGCTCGTTCATTAAAAAAAGGACCATTTGCAGACAAATCTTTATTAAAAAGAATAGATCAACTAAATGAATCCGGTGATAAGACAGTTATAAAAACTTGGTCACGTCGTTCCACTATTTTCCCTAAAATGGTTGGTCATACAATTGCAGTTTATGATGGTAGAAAACATGTACCTGTTTATATTACAGAAGACATGGTTGGTCACAAACTAGGTGAATTTGTATTGACAAGAACATTTAGGGGTCATAGAAGAGGCGAACAAAAAACTACAATAAGTTAATTAAATTAATAGATACAGGATGTTTTGGAAGGAGGTTTCATCAATGGCAAAAGGACATAGAAGCCAGATAAAAAGAGAAAGAAATGCCAACAATAAAGATACTAGACCATCTGCTACCCTTTCATATGCAAGAATGTCTTCCCGTAAAGCAGGGTTTGTTCTAGATGCAGTTAGAGGTAAAAATGTTAATGAGGCAATAGGTATTTTAACTTATAGCCCAAGATACGCATCATCAGTGATTTTAAAATTAGTAAAATCAGCTATAGCAAATGCAGAGAACAATAATGGAATGGATGCAGATAATTTATATATAGAAGAGTGCTTCGCGAATCAAGCACCTACAATGAAACGTATGCGACCAAGAGCTCAAGGTAGAGCATATAGAATATTAAAGAGAACAAGTCACATAACTGTTATTCTTAATGAAAGATAGGAGGCGAAGGAAGCAATATGGGACAAAAGGTTAATCCTAAAGGATTAAGAGTCGGAGTAATTAATGACTGGGACTCTAGATGGTATGCAGAAGCTGATTTTGCAGACAATCTGGTAGAAGATTATGAAATCAGATCATTTATTAAAGAAAAATTATATGCAGCTGATGTTGCAAAAATAGAAATAGAAAGAGCATCTGAAAGATTAAAAATAATTATCTGGACTGGTAAACCAGGAATGGTTATCGGTAGAGGTGGCTCTGAAATAGAAAAACTTAAAGATGAATTAAAGCAATATACAGATAAGAAGTTAATGGTTGACGTAAAAGAAGTTAAATCACCTGATACTAATGCACAATTAGTAGCAGAAAATATAGCTCGTCAATTAGAAAATCGTGTTTCTTATAGAAGAGCAATGAAAACATCTATGTCAAGAACAATGCGTGCAGGTGCACTAGGAATTAAAACATCTGTATCAGGACGTGTTGGTGGTGCAGAAATGGCTCGTACAGAGCATTATAGTGAAGGATCAATTCCTCTACAAACTTTGAGAGCAGATATAGATTATGGATTTGCTGAAGCAGATACTACTTATGGTAAAATCGGAGTTAAATGTTGGATTTATCATGGGGAAGTACTTCCTACTAAGACACAAGAGGAAGGGAGCGATAAATAA
>CAZXSM010000128.1:0-3183 GCA_964643255.1 uncultured Lachnospiraceae bacterium | reverse complement strand
AGAATGTTAGAAAACCTTGGTGTAGAACTAAGTCTTAAAAACTCTATCCTACAAGACACATTTGAAAAGGGTTTAACCACTGTATCTGATCAACAAGAATTAGTAAACATAGAAGTTTCAGACTTAGGCAGTAGGTATGTTAGGTTAGAATTAACAGAAAGTAGGTTGGCAATCCAGCAAGTAGACTTTGAAGACTTGCTTTCAAAAAACGAAGATGTAGATTTGGTTGATACTATAATAAGATATGGCTCTGCACAGACCATTTACAATGCTTCACTGGCGGCAGCAGGGCAAATAGTGAAAACCAGTTTACTTGATTTCTTATAATAAATTTGAATAATATTAGTAATATAAAGGTATAAAACAAAGGGATTGAAAAGGAGAAATCTATGATTGTAAAAACGAAACACTTTGGAGAAGTGAACTTAAGTGATGACAAGGTAATTACATTTGACAAAGGAATTATGGGCTTAGAGCATTTGAAGGAATATGTTCTTATATTTGATGAAGAAGAAGGAAAAGAACCAATCATTTACTGGTTACAATCATTAGAAGACAGTGCAGTTGCATTACCGGTTATTTCTCCTTTTGTAGTAAAGCCAGATTATAATCCTTTAGTGCAGCAACAGCTCTTAGAACCACTTGGAGATATAGAGAAAGACGGAACAGGACTTTTTGTACTACTTTCAGTAACAATTCCTCCTAAGTTAGAAGATATTACAGTCAATCTTAAAGCTCCATTTATAATTAATATTGATAGCAAAAAGGGATGCCAACTAATAGCGGAGAATGACGACTACGAAATAAAGTATAGAATTTATGATATCCTTCAAGAAAGTAAGAATGGGCAGGCTAGTGAGGAAAGTGAAGAAGAACTCACATTAGAAGATGAAGGTGTGGCGAAGGAGGCTAATTAATGTTGGCATTAACTAGAAAACCCGGAGAATCAATAATAATTGGCAATGATATTGAGTTAATAATATTAGAAGTAAATGGTGATCAAGTAAAATTAGGAATAGAAGCCCCTAGATCTATTCCAATACACCGTAAAGAAATATATATAGAAATACAAGAAGCAAATAAGGAAGCAATAGAGAGTCAAGCAACAGCTGACGATATTAAGAATCTATTTAAGTAAGATATATAACAAGAAGTAATAAGGAGATGGAAATTTCAAAATTCACACGGAGGTGGAGACATGGATATTAATCCAATGGAGCATGTAAAAACAGTAACTAGATTAAAAGATAAAAATCTAGAAAAACTAGACACAAGGAATAGTGAAAACAGACAAAATAAGATTGATGAGAATCTTACTCAAAAAGACACTAAATCAAGACCAGTAACAGAAACTCAGCTTAACAAAGTAGTAGCAGAAGCTAATCAAAATCTAACTTTGGCTAATACAAAATACCGATTAGACTACAGTAAAGAAAAAGGTAGGTTTATTGTTAAGGTGTATAACAAAGAAACCCATGAAGAAGTTGGTCAAATCCCTTCAGAAAATATGGAAAAACTAATGGATAACATATGGGAAGTAACAGGATTGATAATAGATGAAAAAGCATGATAGATGTTATGGTAATCTAAAAAGGAAGGTGAGAATATGTCTATGAGACTAACCGGAATGGTATCAGGTTTAGACACTGATTCCCTTGTACAAGAACTGGTAAAAGTACAAAAGATGCAAAACAAAAAAGTAGAAGACAAGAAAGTAACTCTCGAATGGAAGCAAGATATATGGAAAACACTAAACTCTAAGCTGTATAGTTTTTACACAGATCAAGCATCAAAGCTAAGATTACAAGCTAATTACCAGAATAAGAGCGTGTCGTCTTCCAATGAGAATGCAGTAGATGTAAGGGCAAACAATAATGCACCACTAGGCGCTCATAAAATATCAGTTAAGCAATTGGCTAGTTCACAGTACATAACAAGTGGTGTGATAGAGACAGGTAAAACCAATGATAATGGTGACAAAGTTTTAGTATCTAACTCTACAAAGCTATCTGACCTAGTAAGTTTAGATGGAGAGAAAAGTATAACAATTAGAGGCAAGACACTTAATATTACTGCCAATACAACTGTTGGTGATGTAGTAGATACAGCTAGAGATGCAGGACTTAATGCTAATTTTGATGCAAGTCAGCAAAGATTGTTTATATCTTCTAAAAACAGCGGACAAAAAAATGGCTTTGATATAGGTGGCAATCAAGATATTTTAACTGCCTTAAAACTAGATAGATTAGATCAAGCTGGTAATAAAGTAGATCAGGAAACAGGTAATTCAATTGTAATAAAGGCTCAAAACAGTGAAATCATTTATAATGGTGCAAGTCTTACCGGAGACTCCAACACTATAACAGCAAATGGCTTAACATTTGCACTAAAAAGCGCTAACCCAGATGAAGAGATAACTTTAAATGTATCAAATGATAGTCAAAATACCTATGACATGATAAAAGACTTCGTAAATGGCTTCAATGAGGTATTAGGTGAGATAAATACTCGTTATAATGCAGACTCTGCAAGAGGATATGTCCCACTTACTGCAGAAGAAAAACAAGCCTTATCAGATGATGAAGTAGAAAAGTGGGAAGAAAAAATTCAGGATAGTTTACTAAGAAGGGATTCTACATTAAGATCACTAATGAACACTTTGAAACAAGTATCAAGTACTCAAGTAGAAGTTGATGGTAAGAAATATTCTCTATCTAGCTTCGGTGTTCGTACAGGAGACTATAGTGAAAGAGGTTTATTACATATAGACGGTGATGAGGATGATCCAATATTTGGATCAGAAAATGACAAACTTCTTAAGGCAATAGAAGAAGATCCAGATTTAGTTATGAAAGTCTTTACTGAAATAGGCAGAGAACTATATAGTGAAATGGGAGATAAAATGTCTTCTGTGCCTAATGTTAGAAGTGCCATGACTTTCTACAATGATAAACTTATGGATAAAGAATTAACTAATTATGAAAAGCAAATAGCTAAGTTAGAAGATGACCTATATAAGCTAGAAGAGCGTTACTATGACCAATTTGGTAGATTAGAAAATGCCCTGGCTCAGTTAGAGTCCCAAAGTAACTACTTAATGAGTATGTTTGGCATGGGAATGAACCAGCAATAGTATTAAGAAAGCAATACAATAGATTTACAACTAAACAATAATAAGATAAA
>CAZXSM010000127.1:0-3222 GCA_964643255.1 uncultured Lachnospiraceae bacterium | reverse complement strand
CATGTTCGGAGAAAAACTGTCCTATTTAGTATAGCCTATCCAACTTGTTATATCTAAACTATTAGTGTTTTTAACTAAGGGACTTAGGTCTATATATGATACAAGAAGGTGGAATTAGGTTAAGTAAACGCCTAATATAGATACTTAAGGAGGAATAAGGATAAATTGAAATTAAAAGTTGAAAATATTCATAAAGGTTTTGATGATTTATTAGTCCTAGACGGTCTAACAATTGACTTCTTAGAAAATAAAACCACTTGTATCTTGGGCCCCTCAGGATGTGGTAAAACTACTCTTTTAAATATAATTGCAGGCCTATTAGATCCGGACAGGGGCCAAGTAAAAGGCTATTGCGGAGAAAATATAAGCTTTGTATTTCAAGAAGATAGATTAATAGAATGGAAAACCGTTAGAGACAATATTAGTTTTGTTTTAAAAAGTAAAATGACTGTAAAAGAAATTGATTGGCTTATAGATAAATATTTAAAACTGATGAATCTAGAAGAATATAAATACTATTATCCTAATAAGTTAAGTGGTGGTATGAGGCAAAGAATAAGTATCTTAAGAGCCTTCGCCTATCCTTCTAACTTGTTACTTATGGACGAACCCTTTAAATCTTTAGATATAAAAAATAAGGAGATTCTTATATACTTCTTTAAAGAACTACAAGAAAAGGATAAAAAGACTTCCATTGTTGTAACCCATGATCTAGATGAAGCTATAGAGATTGGTGACCAGATAGTTGTCTTAACAGATAAACCATCTAAGGTGGTTAAAATAGTGAAGAATGATAAGGGGAATGTAGATAAGAAATGGTTGAGGAGAGAGATAGAGGAAGCTTTAAATAATTATTAGGTCAGTACTAATACAAGTCCTTTTAATTAATATTTTATGATATATTTGAACATTTTTAAAGTGCTATAAATAAGAATATCATAAAGTATATTCGTTTCTTAATATTATATTAATTTTGTATCATCTACTAGTTTAGGTGAATATACTTTGATAAAATATATCTATCAAAATAAGCTTACAATTTTTTCTATATTGTATAGACTTTATTACATATTTGGGGGTGAAACCATTTGTTTATTAATTTAAAAGAGATTTTAAGAAAAGGTAGCTATCTATTCTTTATTATTTTATTGTTACTTTTCACACTTGTAGCTTGTCAGCCAGACAAATCTGATGTGACGAATGATACAAGAGAACCAACTAGTGAACCAGATACATTAATTGCAGAAGAAGCAAGTACAACCAATGATGAGAAGGTTACTGAGCCTTCTGATGAAACTTTAGAGGTTGCTAAAGAGACTACTGTTTCAAGCACTGCGAAGGATCCTAAGCTTGATGATTTTACTACAATGGACTTATATCTCCATGATTATAATTTTAATATTTCTTATGACGAAAACCTTGATCCTTGGGAAAGAGTTTATAGTATTGATGGTAGTTATGACTTAAATGGGGACGGACAAGAAGATATTATAAGTGCCTTGCTCTACTCGGACTTTAGAGATGCTGGTAGTGAAGAACAATCCTTTATAGAGGTAAATGGTATCCGTCAGATTATCGATAACATTGCTGCTGGTGGCCAAATGTATATTATTGATTTGGATAATCGAGATGGTTATAAGGAAATTGCTATACATGATAAGGGACCAAGTAATGATAATACATATTTATTTTATCGATATGATGGAGAAGATTTTTATCATATAGGGACAATGGATATAAATGCTTTAATGAACGGAATGGGGTCATTTATATCATGGTTTGATTTAGCAGACAACTTTAGTCCTTCTTTTTATTCTGAATGGGAAGAAATTGAGGGCAAAGAGTTAGTGAAATATCCACATGATATAGAAGAATATACCGGAAAGACCTATTACGTTAGTGGGGAAGGATTTTTTGTACCTTTAGATTTTAATCCTGGAGAGGATTATTATACTTATACTCATTTTTCTCCTGAATATATGGAGCTATTTAATAGGGAAGAGGTTAAACTTCTTGATGTGTTAGGTGTTACTTCTGATAGTAGAATTCTTAACTGGTTTTATGTCGAGAGACAAGATGGACAAAAGGGGTTAGTGTATTTTTGGATTGGGGATTAGGATAAACGACAATAAAATGAATAGTCTAAATAATATGGACTCTTTCTTTTCTTGTATGTGTGGTAAACTTCTAGGGGATGGTAGTATAACAATTCAACAAGGTCGTAGACCAAGATTCCAGTTTACACATGCAGCCACTGATTTTGGTTGGAGTAATTATTGTTATGAGCAATTACATGATTACATACCACTTAACCCTCCTAAGTATGGCAAGATACTAGATAAAAGAATTAAAAAGGGATTTACAGAAAGATATATAGTTCAGTCAAAGACTTCAGACATTGTTACTTATTTGAATTCTATTTGGTATATAAAGAAGAAGAGCCGAATTAAAGTAATTCCTTTTGACTTTTTAGAGAAACATTTAGATGTTAGAGCTTTGGCGTGGTGGTATCAAGATGATGGTCACTTGAAGATTGTTAATGATTTACCAAGTAAGATTATATTATCTACAGACAACTTCACACCTGCTGAAAATCAAAAGCTTATAGAATTATTGGAAGATAAATTCTTATTATTCTTTTCATTAGATGGGCAGAATCGATTGGTTCTATATAGTAGACCACAAGTTTATTATTTTAATAGGTTAGTTGCTCCCTATATACATCCATCTATGGATAGGAAAATGATACAGTACAAAGATACAGTAGATACATCATCTTCTAGAAATACTACCTTGCATCTACCCCAAGCTTATGACATTGTAAGTCCAACTAAAGAGATTAATAGTAAGTTGCATAATTTACCACAACTTTATAAAAACGCTATTAATCGTGAAACATATTTAAATTCTTATGAAAAGCATATCTTGTCTTTAAAAAATATTGCTACTACCAAACCTTATGGGATTATAATAAAACAAAAATATTGGGAATATATAAGAGATATTAATGCTGTCACTGGGTTAAATAATAGTCAGATTGTGACTCTATGTTTTAATATTGAGAATTAAGAAACAACTCTAGGTATGCTTTAAGATAAAATCTAATTTTAATATAAACAGAATCAAAAAAGAGGTCCTGGAAACCAGGACCTCAAAATAACTATTAATATTATTGAAGAAGTTGTAAAACTCCTTGTGGTAATTGATTTGCTTGAGCAAGCA
>CAZXSM010000126.1:0-3277 GCA_964643255.1 uncultured Lachnospiraceae bacterium | reverse complement strand
AAAGGTGATAGCTAAAAGGTTTTAACCTATTAATAAATAGAGCCTATTAATAAAGGAGAATATTTTATGAAGGATTATAAAAGATTAGTTTCATACATTTATAATTATGAAAATGGGATCAAAAGGAACAATGTCGGCTATGCTAGAGTGGAATCAAGAAATGGAAATTGTAAGGTCACAATACGTATCAAAGCACCTAGTATTAACGGAGAAAAGGTAAAAGTATATTTTTTTAAGAGAGATGGATATAGTATAGAAGGCATATTTCTTGGAGAGATGCTTATTAGAAATGGAATAGGATATTTTCGATTAGTGACAGATTCTAATAATATTATGGATAGTACATATGAAGTTGATGATATTGGTGGAATAGTAATATATATTAGTAGCAAGAGGTATTATGCAACAGAATGGGATGATAAGCCAGTTACACAGGAAATGGTAAATGGTTCTTTGCTTATACCTAGAGATGCTAAACTTGAAGATGAAGAGACTAAGACACTAGAAGTAGATAATCAAGATGATGAAGTAACTGAAACATTAGATATTGATAGCAAAGAAGATGATGTAGCTGAAGTATTAAATGTTGAAAGCGAAGAGGATGAAGTAGCTGAAGAATTAGATGTTGACAGCGAAGAAGATGATCCAGCTAAAGCATCAGATATTGAAAATGAAGATGATGAAGTTGCCGAACTATCAGATGTTGATAATGATGATAAAGCTAAGACATCAGATATTGAAGGCGAAGATGATAATGTAACTGAGACATCAGATATTGAAGGTGAAGATGATAAAGTAACTGAGACATTAAAAACTGACAATGAAGAGGAAGAAGATATTGAAAGAATAAAAACTGACAGTGAAGAGAAGGATATAGCAAAAACACTAAATATTGAAAAAGAAGTAGATAAAACAATTAAATCAACAAATAGAGAAAACCAAGCAATGTATGATAATAGAAGGAAAAACAAATGGAGAAGGTTCGAAGAGCACCCCAAAGCCTTTAAAATATATAATAAGTATCCTAAGATGTATCCTTTTGAGGACAATGAAGTTGCCTGGTGTGTTCGAATTGAACCTCAAGATATAGGGGCACTACCAATGGAAAATTGGGCTTTAGGTAACAATAGTTTCTTATTACATGGATTCTATTGCTATAGTCATTTAATATTTGCAAGGATAAATGATAAAAATGGTATCCAATATATTTTAGGTGTTCCAGGAATATATCATAATAGAGAGAAATTTATGGCTAAAATGTTTGGTTTTGATTTCTTTAAGAGTATAAAAAGAAAAGAACTCAAAACAGGTGAATTTGGATATTGGTATACACCTATATATTTCTCTTAAAATAAAAAGTTTACATATTAAAATTAATAAATATAGGAATATATTTGGTGGTCTTCCCACTTACCCATAATTTTGATGCTAGATGGTTCTAATTCTTCATACTCAAATCCAAGCTTTTTAATTAGCTTAATTGACTTAGTGTTAGATGGCATAATCTTAGCTTCTAAGCGGTGCAAATTATATTCCTTTTTTATTATTTTCATAGAAAAATTTATGGCTTCATAAGCATAGCCCATATTAACATGGTCTTTATCGAATTTGTAACCAATTTGACAGGAGGAGTAAGTATTTCTTCTTATATTATAAAAGCTAACAGTACCTATAATTAGATCAGTATTGTCTTTTAAAAATACCCAAAAGCGCAGGGCTTTATCTTTTCTCAACAATTCTTCTTCAATTATCAAAGAAGTTCTGTGATATGCAAGGGTGTAAAAATTGGAGGGTCTTTTGCTTTCCCAAGGCTCAAAGAAATCTTTGTTATCCTCATAAAAAGAAAGTACCTTATGTGCATTATTAAAATCTAATGTTTGTAAAATCAGTCTTTTAGTAGTATATGATGATTTCATAAAAACTCCTATTCTACTCCACGAATGCTTACTTTTTCAACAAAAGGAACAAGAATACTTTTAAATTCTTTTAATTCACTAATATTATAACTAGATAGTCCCCTATAGATTACAGCTGCAGAATCTTGAAAATTTTGAAGATAATAAGCCTTGGCACCCTTAATCCAGTTTCCAATGGAAATAAAGTCAGAAGATTCATGAAATTCCTTTACAACTGTAGTGCGAAACTCATAATCTATGGATGAATTAAGTAACATATCTATACTTTCAGAAATGGAATCAAGATTAGCATTAGGGCTACCTGTAGTTAAAGGATATTTTTCTTTTGAGTTTTTTATGTCCATTGCAATGTAATCTAGTAAATTATTATCAAGTAGTTTTTTAATTAAGGCAGGGTTAGAACCATTGGTATCTAGCTTGACTAAAAATCCTAAGTCCTTAATTTTTATAATAAGGTCTTCTAAGCCAGAATATAAGGTGGGTTCACCGCCTGTAATACAAACTCCTTCAAGTATTCCTTGTCTTTTCTTTAGGGTAGTAAAGATATCTTCTTCTGGGATAGTAGCCTGTTTTTTAGGCGATAATACTAAAGTGGAGTTGTGGCAGAAAGGACATCTTAAGTTACAGCCTCCTAAAAATATAGTAGCTGCTAGGTGGCCAGGATAATCTAAAAGTGTTGTTTTATTAAAACCATGTATCATTTGAAAAACCCTTTCTCTTTCCATAAGTATCTTCCATATATACGGAATATAATCATATGTTTTATGTATTTATTGTATGTTTATATATTATTATACATGATATTTATAAATATGATATAATTAGTCTTGTAAACAAATAAGAAATGAAGGACTGATTTTATTTGAATGAAAAATATATGAAAGAAGCTATAAAACAAGCTCATAAGGCTAAAGATATAGGAGAGGTTCCTGTTGGTTGTGTAATAGTATATGAAGACAAAATTATTGGTAAAGGATATAATAGAAGAAATACTGACAAATCTACCCTTGCTCATGCAGAGCTTATAGCAATAAAGAAAGCTAATAAGAAAATGGGAGATTTTAGACTTGAAGAATGTTCTATGTATGTTACTTTAGAACCATGTCAAATGTGTGCAGGAGCAATAGTGCAATCGAGAATAGAGAAAATTATAATAGGAACTATGAATCCAAAAGCAGGATGTGCCGGTTCTATACTTAATCTATTAGACATAGAAGAATTTAATCATCAAGTTGAGATAATAACAGCAGTCCTACAAAAAGAATGTGAAACTCTTATAAAGGATTTTTTTAAGGATTTAAGAAAAAGAAATAAATTAGAAAGAAAAATTGAGAAAGAAAATGTTCCAAACATTGACATAA
>CAZXSM010000125.1:0-3325 GCA_964643255.1 uncultured Lachnospiraceae bacterium | reverse complement strand
AAGTGAGCTAAATCATTATTTTAATTTTTATGGTTCTATAATAAATGTTGGGGTGATACTTCACTCCAACAATTATTATAGAACCCATATTTTTACATAATACCAATAAAAAAAGGTATTGCCTCTTAAAAATCAAGTTAGAGTGACAATACCTTCTATTATTTATATAGTATATTTACTGCTGGCAATCGTGTATAGGGTGGTTGGCCTCCATTTTACATTTGATATTTCATTAATTAGGTGTGAATAATATAAATTATATATCTTAATTTACTTATTGCCTTCAAGTTCACTAATTGCTAAACAAATTAAGCCAATAGATAATAAAATTATGGAACTTTTGCTTTCAATCTTACTAATTATGTTAAGAACAAGTGTAGCAACTCCCATTGCCAATCCAATAGACTTGAATATAAGTTTTTTTAAATCCTTATTCATTATCTTCACCTCCCAAGATATGTTTACTAAAATCCTTAATGATTATTACACGTTTTAATACTAATACTCATTACCTTCACTGCAATTCTTCAATAAATAATTTGGTCTCTTCTGCTATCCTTTCATACTCTATATCATGAACATAATGGGAAGCATTCAGATTGATAATCTCTCCATCTTCAATCTTTTCTATATAGTTTTTCTGTATTAGTCTCCATGTTTCCTTATCCCAACCAGTTCCTTCACCATTAGAAGAAAATATTAAGGTTGGAATATTGGGAACTCCACCTTTTTTAACTTTACGTGCATTTGTTTTGATTTCCCGAACTTCATTAAGCATAGTTTTTGTTGCTGTTCTTCGATAAAAAACCACTTTATATAATTCTTTTTCTTCATCAGTTAGTGTTCCATATTTTATAGCATCACTTTCATCTATGCCGGGAATCCATCTTATAATTCCCGTATTAGCAGCAAAACTTGATAAGCTAATCATAGGCATATTGATATGATAATCTTCATAAGATTCTGGAACTGCCATATCAAGACCGACTATTGCCATAATCTCATTTGGATACATCTGAGCCCAGTATATGGCTTCAATTCCAGACATGGAATGAGGCATTAGAATATAGGGTCCACTTATTCCGGCCTTTAAAAGTGCCTCTCTAGTTTCAAATAAAATAGTATCAATATCCCTTTTTACATCTACAACATCAGAAAATCCATAACCTGCCTTTTCTACTACTGCTATCCTATACTGATCACTTAATAATGAATAAAGGCTTTTGAAATCTAAAACTGGTGAACTAGTACCTCCACCTGACATAAATACCAGGGTCACATCCCCTTCCCCTTCTGTATATACATGTATGGAGTGTTCATTAACCTCTACAATCTTTCCATTGGCAACAAACAGCTTATCCTCTCTAGATAAATTTATTTTATGGATAATAAAACTGATTACTATAAATACAGCAATTACAGATATAAATACTCCAATTACAATTCCTATAAATTTAACTGCCTTCTTCATAATCTCCCCCTGTTATATCTAGATAAAGTTTTTTCATTTTTAGCCTCTGAACACATATTACGTAGTGTAAAGCTTTTACACTAACTTTTTTATTAAAACCTTTATTTATCAAGGGTTGCATGCCATTTAAATAAAAAATAACAATGACCCCCCTTTTTTCATGTATAATGTAGTCATCACACAACAAAAATACAAAAGAAAGCGAGTCATTGTTATGAATTACATTATACTAAATTTACTTACAATTATCCAATACCAATACCAACAAATTTGCTGGTTAATTAATTTTATTTGCAAATATATTCCACTTAAGCAGTGGGCTTTTGATGATTCCCATTCTCCTAAATATCAAAAATTTAAAACCGATAAGCTTCCTACCATAGTTAAATTTCAAAAACAGGATTGGTTATCAGGTTTCAGATAACCGTGGTGTTGGGCCTTGTATTTTAGCCATGAGAATGGCTTTTCGCCATCTAAAAAACTTCCAGCTAAATTTAAATTTATAGCGGATCGAGCGATATTCCCATGCTCAAAGTTTTCATAACTCACTTTACACTACCTTTTTAAGGTTTTTTATACCATTATGACCGAAAAGTGTTTTTGTGATGCGCTCCAGATTTCCAATATATAAACAATGCAATAATAAATGATAGTGTCTGAGCAATTGAAATACGAATTACTTGAAATTCATCTGCACCAGAAATTGTTGTAACATGTAATAAGTTAATGATTGTGTTATTAAAGAAATGAAATGCCATTGCCATCCAAAGTGAGCCTGTGATTTTTGTCAGCAAACAAAACATTGTTCCTGCTAACCCCGTTGTTAAGATAAGCATTGTAGCTGACAAGATTGCTCCTGGCGCACTTATCTCCCCATCTATAAAACTTCTTAAGGGTGCTGCCACATGCCAAAATCCAAATAGAATTGAAGAAAAAACAACTGCTTTAATAAAGGCAAATTTTCTTTTAGCTAATTTGATAAATAATCCTCTGAATATTCCTTCTTCCATGCCCAAGAGCTTGCACAGCATATTCATGGGACCATAAACCATAGTTGATGTAATCAATATCTGTATCTGGATATTTTAATGTAGGTGAAAGCATTTCATTTAAGGTCTCTTTGCTTTTAAATAGCTTTTTATGCTCACCACTATTAGGAACTAGTGCTTTGGCAAACTTAAGAAAGTCATCAAGGGTACCCGCTACTGAGCCTGCAGGATACAGATTGATATAAAACAAGCCATCATCCATTGGATCAAGTTCATATGTATAACCCTGTGCTTTTAGTAGCTTTGCCTTAACCCAAGGATTGTCAGAATATGTAGGTTCAAGAGCAGTATGGTGCATATCCATTGGCTCAAAAATATGCTCTTGTACATGTTCATAAAAAGGCTGGCCACTAATCAGTTCAACTATATATCCAGCTAAAGCTGTAGACCAATTGGAGTAAGATACAACAGACCCAGGCCTATATATTTGCCTCGGTTGGGTTGCCTTCAAAGCATCTCCTAGTTCTAATATGCTATCTTCATCCTCTGCGCACATTTGAAATACTGTATCTTCAAATCCAGAACTGTGATTCATTAAATTTATCATAGTAATTGGTTCATCATATTTTAACTTTTCTATAAATCCATCTGGTAAATATTCTCTAACATCGGTCTCTAGAAGGATTTCTCCTTCTTCCCAAAGTTGCATAACACTAACCCAGACCAATAATTTTCCTACTGAGCCCCATTCATATACAGTTTCTTCATCGGCTTTTATTTGATCTTCTATATTTGCATAGCCATGTGCTCCCTTATATATTGTCTCATTGCCTCGAAATACGGCTATTGACACAGATGAGCTAGT
>CAZXSM010000124.1:0-3468 GCA_964643255.1 uncultured Lachnospiraceae bacterium | reverse complement strand
TTGAAGCTACAACAGGACCTTTAGGTGCGGGAATGGCTAATGCAGTTGGTATGGCTATGGCAGAGGCACACTTGGCTAGCGTATTTAACAAGGAAGGATATCCTATAGTTGACCACTACACTTATGCTATTGGTGGAGATGGATGTATGATGGAAGGAATTTCATCTGAGGCATTTTCTTTAGCGGGAACATTAGGACTTGATAAATTAATAGTTTTATATGATTCTAATAATATTACTATTGAAGGTAGTACTGATCTTGCATTTACAGAAAATGTAGAGAAACGTTTCGAAGCATATGGCTTCCAAACAATAACCGTTGAAGATGGTAATGATATTAAGGCTATTGGCAAAGCTATAGAAATGGCTAAGAAGGACAAAGAAAGACCAAGTCTGATTACTGTTCATACTGAAATTGGATATGGTTCAGCAAAAGTAGGAATGGCAAGTGCTCACGGAGAACCTTTAGGTGAGGAAAATGTAGAAGGACTTAGAAAGAATCTAGAATGGCCTTCTGATGAAGCATTTGAGGTTCCTGAAGAAGTATATGACCATTATCAATCTATAGTAAAAGAAAATGAAAAGGTTGAAGAAAAATGGAATAAATTATTTGCTGATTATAGCGAAAAATATCCTGAAATGAAAGAATTATGGGACCAATATTATGATGAAGATATAGCAGTAGATTTAATTGATAATGATGAATTTTGGGCTTACCCAGATAAAGCAGAAGCAACTAGAAGTGTTTCTGGTAAAATTATCAATAGGTTAAAAGACTATGTACCATCATTGATTGGTGGTTCAGCTGACCTTGCTCCTTCAACTAAGACATACATGGATGAAGAAGGGGATTTCGCAAAGGGTAGTTATGAAGGGAAAAACTTACGCTTTGGTGTAAGAGAGTTAGCTATGGCAGGAATTGGTAATGGACTTACACTACATGGAGGTCTAAAGCCATATGTATCAACATTCTTCGTATTTAGTGACTATGTTAAACCTATGGCAAGATTATCTTCCTTAAGTAATCTACCATTAACTTATGTATTTACCCACGATAGTATTGGGGTTGGAGAAGATGGTCCAACTCATGAACCTATTGAACAACTAACAATGCTTCGTGCAATGCCAAACTTTACAGTGTTTAGACCTGCGGATGCAACAGAAACAATTGCTGGTTGGTATACAGCTATAACTTCTAAAGAAACACCAACTGCTTTGGTACTAAGCCGCCAGAACCTACCACAACTTGAAGGTTCTAGTAAAGAAGCATTAAAAGGTGGATATATAATAGATGATTCTAAAAATGAAGTTCCTCAAGCAATAATTATTGCAAGTGGTTCTGAAGTTGAAATAGCCCTTAATGCAAAGAAAGAACTTGAGAAAGAGGGAGTAGATGTAAGAGTTGTTTCTATGCCTTCAATAGACCTATTCGAACAACAATCTGATGAATATAAAGAAAAAGTTCTTCCAAAGAGTGTAAGAGCAAGAGTTGCTGTAGAAGCTGGCTCAAGCTTAGGTTGGGGCAAATATGTTGGCCTTGACGGTGCATGTGTTGCTATTGATACTTTTGGAGCATCAGGACCTGGAGATGAATTATTCGAGAAGTTTGGATTTACAACTGATAATGTAGTTAAGACTGTAAAATCTGTATTATAAGACTTATAAACTTATGATTTATTAATAAGATAAAAGTAGACCAACAACCTCTTATAAATTGTGATAAATTTATAAGAGGTTGTTTTTTATCACAGGATTCAATTATATAAAGGGTAAAACAATTGCAAATAGCACATATAGTGTTTACAATATTAAATATAAAGAATTTGCTCCATAAAGATAAAATGTTTTCAACAAGGAGGTATATCAAGTGAATAATTTTTCATATATGAAACAAGTAGACAAGTGGGATGTCCAAGAAATATCTATAGAAGGATATTCTGATAGAAACCCATTTACTGATTATAATATTATGGGAGAATTTAGAAGTAAGAATGAGTCAGTAAAAGTGGATGGATTTTATGATGGTCAGGGAATATATAAGGTTCGATTTATGCCATCATTTCAGGAAGAATATGAATTTGAAATATCCGGTAGCTTTTCTAATGAAACTTATAAGGGCTCTTTCAAAGTAACACCTGCGTCAGGAGAAAATCATGGACCTGTTAGAGTTGCTAACACTTATCATTTTGCTTATGAAGACGGAACACCTTACTATTCAGTAGGTACCACCTGTTATGTATGGGATTTACAGTCTGATGATCTAATAGAGAAAACTTTAGAGACTTTAAAGAAAAGTCCATTTAACAAAATAAGATTTTGTATTTTCCCAAAACATTATGATTATAATTTAGAAGAGCCAAGATCATATCCATATATGGGAAGCCCTTGTGATAGTTCAGTACTGACTAAAGAAAACTTCGGTGACTATAATGGTAGAGCTGAGGGAAACGATTGGGACTTTGCAAGATTTAATGTTGAACATTTTAAGCACTTAGATAAGTGTATAGAAGCACTTAGAGATATGTCTATAGAGGCAGATATAATATTATTCCATCCATATGATAGATGGGGATTTAGCTTAATGAGCAGAGAATTCGATACTCTGTATTTAAAATATGTAATTGCAAGATTCGCGGCATATCGTAATGTATGGTGGTCACTAGCTAATGAATACGATATATTGTCTCATAAATCAATAGAAGATTGGGAGCATATTGCTAAGGTTATTTATACAAATGATCCATACAATCATCTTAGATCAATTCATAATTGCATCTCCTTTTATGACTATTCAAGGCCCTGGATAACTCATTGTAGTATTCAGAGGCAAGATTTGTACAAATCAGCTGAGTTTGTCGACAAATGGAGAGAAAGATATAGAAAACCGATTGTTCTTGATGAGATTGGATATGAAGGTAATATTCAGCACGGATGGGGTAATATAAGTGGAAAAGAACTAGTTCGTAGATTCTGGGAGGCCACATGTAGAGGTGGATATGCAGGACATGGTGAGACCTATATGAATACAGGTGATGTCTTATGGTGGTCTCATGGTGGTGACTTACACGGAGAAAGTCCTGACCGCTTTAAGTTTTTATACGAAATCTTATGTGAAACTCCATCATATGGTTTAAGACCTCTTGAATCTTCTTGGGATGAAGTTGTAGCAACAGTAGATGATAGATCTACTGTATTCAATCCAGTTCAAGATTATTATCTATATTATTATAGTTTTATGCGTCCTTCTTTTAGAGAATTCTATTATGACGATGATACAGAGTTTGAAGTTGAGGTAATTGATACATGGGAAATGACTATTGAAAACAAAGGTACTTTTAAAGGTAAATTCAAGATTGAATTGCCCGGAAAAGAGTATATGGCTATAAGAGTTAAAAAAGTTCAATAATTAGCTTAATTAGGAGGTCAATTAATGGAATATAGAAGTCAAAAGGTAAGAAAATTAGCACCA
>CAZXSM010000123.1:0-3633 GCA_964643255.1 uncultured Lachnospiraceae bacterium | reverse complement strand
ATTATATCATAGGTTAAGGTATTAATTATGGATACCTAGTAGATAATAGAGCTAGTTAAAATATCTTGATTATATTATACATCCGTGTTACAATTGTAATACAAACAAAATAAATATATGGAGGGATTATTATGGCTCATATATCTTTAAGAGTAACTGACGAAGAAAAAAAGACAATGGAAAGCTATGCTGACTTTCATGGAATAACTTTGTCCGATGCTATAAAAGATGTTTTCTTTCAAAAGCTAGAAGATGAATTTGATTTACAAACTATAGAGAAATTTGAAAAATCAGAAGCAAATGGTGAAGTTGAATATAAGACTTTTGATGAAGTTGCTGATAATTTAGGACTTGAAGATGAAATATAAAGTTATATTTGAAAAAAAGGCAGAAAAGTCTTTAAAAAAGATTGACCATACTCATAAAAAAATAATTCTATCATGGATTAAGACCAATCTAGAAAACTGTGAAAACCCAAGACAATATGGCAAAGCTTTAACTGGTGATAAAAAAGGATACTGGCGTTATAGAGTTGGAGCATATAGGCTTATCACTAGAATAGATGATGACAGATTGATAATAATTATGATTAATGTTTCTCATAGAAAAAATATTTATAAATTTTAGATAGTAGCCCCTATTTTAATAATTTGGTGTCTAACCCCATAACTAATATCAAGTTGTGAACGGATTTCATACTTGGTACTGGTTGATGGAATTAGGCACCAAATTTCCTTTTTAGTTATTTAATAATCGAGATATGTCCGATTATAGGTATTTCTTTTGACTTTCCTCCAAGTCCAGCAAGCAGTCCTTGAATTCCCAATACAAGAATTATGATTCCATATATAGGCATTAAAATCCATCCGATAATAGGAATTAAACCTAGTATGATGTTACCTACTATACCTGAAATAAATAGAAGTAAGGCCTGGTTGGCATGGAATTTTCCAAATTTAGAATCAGGGCTAGCAAGTAAAGGTAAAAAGAAAATAAAATATGCTAGACCAGCTACGGTTTTATTGCTGTTAATGTCATCTGTAGAAAAACTGTTTTCATAAGTAGATTGAGAGCTGTTGAATTGATTATTGTGATTATCGTGGTCCATACTGTGATTTGTTTTAGACATGAATATGTCCTCCTTTGAATTGGGTTTCAATTTAATTTTATTGAATAAATTTAAACTTGAAACGAAAATAGAATAGTGTTAGTTAAGAATTAATAGATAAGAAGATCAGAAATGTTGTTCATTATAAATGGTTTGTTTTTATCTGTCTGCCACCTCCTAATTATAAATAGAAATAAAAAATAAATATCATACTAGTAACTAGTCTAGGTAAAATAATATCTTTTAAATCTTATAATATTATCCATAAATTGTCAATGTGTATTATAAAAGGTCACTAGCCCATTTGTACTTACACAGATTTAACAATAAATTCACTTTATAAAGACAATATAATCCTATGATATAAAAAGAATAAATAAAAATAAACAATTCATTAAAAAAATGGAGGATTAAATTTATGAGTAACTTAAGAGAAGAACACCACACTGAATTTATAGCAGATTATTGTAGTGAGGTTTTATTAATGAAAGATGGCCGGGTTAAATGGATTAAAGACACTAATGATGCCTTAACTGATATAGATGCCTTGTTAGATTCTAATATACACCCACCTCAAGTTACCCAACTTGCAAATGAAATTGACTATAATGGGGAGATAAAACTTCCTATTAATATAGAACAAGCTAAATCATACTTTATCAACTATGATTATTTAAATATTCCTTTTGAAGAGGGATTAAATTATAGTGCAAGCCAGCCTACAGTTAGAGTAGAGAACATGTCGGCATCTTATAGAGATTATAATAAGGATATGAAAACTGTTCTAAGTAATATCAACTTAGAATTTTATAAGGATGAAAGAATAGCTATCGTAGGTAATAATGGGGCGGGTAAAACCACCCTTATGAAGCTTATCTCAAAGCTTATGAAACCTACTAGTGGAAGTATAAGGGTAATGGGGAAAGATAATAGTGATAGATCTTCGGAAGAGATAGCAAATGAAGTTTCTTATATTTATCAAAATCCAGAGGAAATGTTTATTGATGATAGTATAGAAAAAGACGTTGCATTTTTCCTGAAATCTAGAAATGTTGAGAATTATGAAGATAAAGTAAATGTAATCTTAGAAACTTTAAACTTAGACAGTATTAGAACAAAGGATGCAAGACTTTTATCTGGTGGCCAGCAACGTAGAGTATCCCTTGCTATTGGAATGGGTATGACTCCTAAGGTTATTATGTTAGACGAACCTACTGGAAGTCTTGATATATCATCTAGAAGAGAGTTGCTAAAGCTATTAGAAATTTTAAAAAAACATATACAAACTGCTATTGTTGCAACTCACGATATGCAGCTTGTAGCGGATTGGGCCACTAGGGTTATTGTTCTTCATAAGGGGGAAGTCATCTTAGATGCTAGCCCTAGAGAACTATTTAGTAATCAAGAAGTAATGAAGAAGGCAAACCTTGTGCCTCCTCAAATAATTGAGTTGTGCCATGCATTAGAAATATCACCTATCTGTTTAAATATAGATGAACTAAAGGTTAGGTTAAGAAAAAAACTTAAACTTGCAGCGAACGGAGCTATCTTATGAAAGTAAAAGAAAATAGTGTATTAGAGAAAATGTCAAACTTTCTAACTGTAGAAAATATCAAATATGAAATTATGCGTACTGCCTATGGTAATCCTGACTCCATTCTTAATGGTGAATCATAAGTTTCCCAATTAACTAATAATAGAAAGAGGAAGGGAATGATTGAAATGTGGATTGACTTTCATGTTCATGGTAAGTTGACAAAGAGTGTAGACTTTGACTTGGAATATTTTAATAAAGTAATTGATTGCGCTAAAGATACAGGATTAGACTCTTTTGTCTTATCTGAACATTTTAATACAAAAGATTATTATACAATGTATAGGAAACTTGAAGAAAACTTTGAATATATAAATGATTATTATCTAATAGATGGTTTTAAGGTCTTTATGGGTATGGAAGTAGATGTGGAAAATGGTGGCCATGTAGTACTTGTATCTAATAGGACTAATATCTTAAATATAAGGAAAAGACTTGATAATTATACTAACAAAGGGGAATTTATACCCTTTAAAGACTTACTTGATCTAGCAGATGAATATAATTGTATCAAGATAGGTGCTCATCCCTACCGTGGTGAACATCCACTGGCAGAGAATCAAGAAATTGATCAGCTAAAACGCTTAGATGCTTTAGACTTAAATGCTAAGGATGTCTTTACAAAGGGATATCAGGAAACACATAGTGAGCTTGAAGCTTTATCTAACAAATTAGGAAATAATATTGTGACAGGTAGTGATAGCCATTATCCTACACAATTAGGTAGTGTGAAGACAAATCTAGGGAAAGATTGTGAGACTATAGAAGATATTAGGGCTTGCATCAAGAGTGGAAATTATGAGATTGAGATTTCAGATGTGTTAGATATCAAAGTATATTCAGCTAGCACAACAAAGAAGCATCTTAAGGCTCAATTAGTAGGTTAGATCAGATGGGGTTAAAATAATGAAAATCACAGTTGCAGGAGCAG
>CAZXSM010000122.1:0-3639 GCA_964643255.1 uncultured Lachnospiraceae bacterium | reverse complement strand
CTCCAAAATCATAATAGTAAGAGATAACTCATATGAGTTATCTCTTGTTTAGTGTTACCTTATGTTTGTATAGTTTACTCCTTCACAACGAATGTTAAACCTGATGGTTTACCGTTAGAATCATTAAATTTATCTGCGTCTTCTTGTGTTCTTGCATAGCCAGTTTGGAGAGAGGTACACTCTTCAAACATACTACCCTTATTAGTTAACTTACCAGTGTCAAAACTCCTTAAATCTAAAGAGGTTAGATTAGAACAATACATAAACATCCTACTCATATGAGTCACATTACTAGTATCGAAATTACTTAAATCTAAGGTTGTTAAATTTGTACAAAAGCTAAACATATTGTCCATACTAGTCACATTACTAGTGTCAAAGCTACTTAAATCTAAGGTTGTTAAGTTTTGGCAACAGCTAAACATCTTACTTATATAAGCCACATTACCAGTGTTAAAACTACTTAAATCTAAGGTTGTTAGATTAGAGCAATAATAAAACATGCCTGTCATATCAGTCACATTACTAGTATTAAAACTACTTAAATCTAAGGTTTGGAGAGATTTGCAATTGTTAAACATCTCGCGCATTTTAGTCACATTACTAGTTTTAAAATTGCTTAAATCTAAAGAGGTTAGATTAGAACACTCATTAAACATATAACCCATATTAGTCACATTACTAGTGTCAAAATTGCTTAAATCGAGAGTAGTTGCTTGTGATCGAAAAAACATGCTGCTCGTATCATTCACATTTGTATTTGTAGATTTGACGCCTTTCACAGATGTGCCTGCAAACATGTTCTTATAAGAAGTTACCGCAACTCCCTTTATTTTATGTGGAATTTCTACATATTCATCTTTTCCTATATATTTAAATTCACCATCCGTATCTCCACTGAAATCATCATCAGTAGCTAAGGTGTATTTCGAAGTTTCCTCGGGTTCAACTTCCTTTATAATGAATGTTAAACCTTCTGGCTTACCTTCTGAAGAATTAAATTTATTTGCGTCTGCTTGTGTTTTAGCATATCCAGTTTGGAGAGATGTGCAATTAGTAAACATATAGTCCATATCAGTCACATTTGTAGTGTCAAAACTACTTAAATCTAAGGTTGTTAAGTTTGTGCACCTAGTAAACATATTAGTCATAGCAGTCACATTACTAGTGTCAAAACTACTTAAATCTAAGGTTGTTAAGTTTGTGCACCTATTAAACATATTAGTCATAGCGGTCACATTGCTAGTGTCAAAATTGCTTAAATCTAAGGTTGTTAAGTTTGTACAACCATTAAACATCTGGCCCATCTTAGTCACATTACTAGTGTTAAAACTACTTAAATCTAAGGTTTGGAGAGATGTGCACCCCTCAAACATATAGGTCATATTAGTTACATTACTAGTGTCAAACTTACTTAAATCTAAAGAGGTTAGATTAGAGCACTCATAAAACATATGCTGCATATTAGTCACATTACTAGTGTTAAAATTACTTAAATCTATGGTTTGGAGAGTTTTGCAATATCTAAACATATTACTCATATCAGTTACATTTGTATTTGTAGATTTGACGCCCTTCACAGATGTGCCTCGAAACACCGAGCTGTAAGATGTTACTGGAACTCCTTTTATTACATGAGGAACTTCTACATATTCATCCGTTCCTATATATTTAAATGTACCATCTTCAGTTCCACTAAAATCATCATCAGTAGCTAACACATACTCTGGTTCTTCATCCCAGCCTAGTATGAATACTACATTAGCTATATTCTCGTCTGCTAAAGCTGTCTTCTGCGGAGATACTATTGCATCATAGTTTAAGCGTTTAATTGCACCACCCGATACACTCCCCCATGACGATGGTGTTAAAGGTACACTACCATTAGGCTGTACCTTGTCATTTTGAATACTAAACCCAAACTCTTTTAAGCCTAATTTAGATTTACTCATATCCTTATCGAAGTCAACTAAACTCCACCCATTTATTACATCAACTCGTATGTCTGATATAATTACAGGTCCATAACTATTATTGTGTATTGTAACATCCGATGCAGTAGCTACTACTCCATCTCTGTCAACTGCCACGGGTAAACTTGTAGGAACTGTTACGTTAAAACTTGTCTTTTCCTGACTTAGAGTCACTGATGACTCACCTGTCCCCGTACTAGTATCAATAGTATTAGCATTAGCTGTAAGGGTTACTTGTCCGAACATAGCCAATACTACTAATATCAATATTACTTTATTTTTCATATTATGCCTCCTAAATCATAATAGTAAGAGATAACTCCTAGGAGTTATCCCTTGTTTAGTGTTACCTTATGTTTGTCTAGTTTACTCCTTTACAATGAATGTTAAACCTTCTGGTTTACATGAAGAAGAAGAATTAAATTTACCTGCATCTTCTTGTGTTCTTGCATAGCTAGTTTTGAGAGATGTACAACCCATAAACATATATTCCACCGTAGTCACATTACTAGTATCAAAATTACTTAAATCTAAGGTTGTTAGGCTTCGGCAACTAATAAACATTTGGCTCATATCAGTCACATTTGTAGTGTCAAAACTACTTAAATCTAAGGTTTGGAGAGATGTGCAATCCCTAAACATGGCTATCATATTAGTTACATTAATAGTATCAAAACTACTTAAATCTAAAGAGGTCAGATTAGAACACCCATAAAACATAAAATTCAGATCAGTCACATTACTAGTGTCAAACTTACTTAAATCTAAAGAGGTTAGATTAGAACACTCATAAAACATTTGACACATATTATGCACATTACCAGTGTTAAAATTACTTAAATCTAAGTTCGTGAGAGATGGGCATCCTTTAAACATATAGTTCATATCAGTTACATTACTAGTGTCAAAATTACTTAAATCTAAAGAGGTTAGATTAGAACACTCATAAAACATAAATGACATATCAGTTACATTTGTATTTGTAGATTTGACGCCCTTCACAGATGTGCCTCGAAACATACTCTGATAAGATGTCACAGGTTTACCTTTTATTACATGTGGTATTTCTACATATTCGTCTGTACCTGTATAATGAAATGTACCATCTTCAGTTCCGCTAAAATCATCATCAGAAGCTAAGGTGTATTTTGAAGGTTCCTCATCCTTTACAATGAATGTTAACCATGTTGGTTTACCTTCTGAAGAATTAAATTTATTTGCGTCTTCTTGTGTTCTAACGTAGACCGGTTGAAGGGAGGTACAGTTATCAAACATATATCTCATATTGCTCACAATAGTCACATTACTAGTGTTAAAACTACTTAAATCTAATGTTGTTAGGCTTGAGCAGTTCTGAAACATAAATCTCATATCAGTCACATTACTAGTATCAAAATTACTTAAATCTAAAGAGGTTAGATTAGAACAATCAATAAACATATACTTCATATTAGTCACATTACCAGTGTTAAAATTGCTTAGATCTAAGGTTGTCAGGCTTCGGCAGTTATAAAACATTTGCTTCATATCAGTCACATTTATAGTGTTAAAACTACTTAAATCTAATGTTGTTAGGCTTGAGCAGTTATCAAACATCATACTCATACTAGCCACATTACTAGTATCAAAATTACTTAAATCTAAGGTTGTTAGGCTTCGGCAACTA
>CAZXSM010000121.1:0-3736 GCA_964643255.1 uncultured Lachnospiraceae bacterium | reverse complement strand
AATCTAATAACCTGCTCATTTGCGTCAACTATTGCATTTACACCAAATGGAATAATACATCTAGGCGTAGCATGTCCAATATTTATATTTGCTACTATAGGCAGATTAGGGTTATCTATTACTTCGACAATGATTTTCATATATTCCTCAAAATATAATTCATCCATTGGTTTTCCACATAACACTCCAGAAACAACATCAAATACGCCTGTCTTCTTTAATACAATCAGCATATCTCTATAAAGATTGGGAACTGGCTGTTCCTCACTTGTTTCAAGAAGAAGTATTTTTCCTTTCCAATCAATTAGATCAGGAAACAGACCATACTTTTCACATAGCGTTACTGAATCCAGGTATCTTGAAGCATCAAAAAGATCATAAAAAGATTCTAGACATCCTCCCAGAATTTCTCCTTTAAAGACACTATTACCCTGAAGTAACTGGAATCCTTGGTTTTCATGTTTGACTTTAAGAGTTCCAATAGCTGCTGGCGACCAGTCTTTTCTCTCCTCATACCAAACATCACTTGGCCTTATTTCACTTATTCTGCTTGTATAAATAAGTTCCTCGAAAAACTTGGCCGAGTATGGCAACATATTAGGTTCGAATTCACATACATCAGATAAAAAAGCCTGACCATAAAATGTGTTTAATCCTGCTTTATGCAACATCAAGTGATTTACCGTTGTGTCCGAAAATCCAAGGAATATCTTATTGTTTATGACCTTCCTCAGTTCGTCATTGTCAAAAAGGAACGGAAGTAAACGATATGTATCATCACCACCTATAGCCGTAATAATCATGTCTATAGAGTCATCTGCAAAAGCAGCCAACAAATCCTCTGCTCTCTCTTTCGGGTGACTTTTCACATATTCAATACCACTCTGAGTATGTGGCATCATTTTGACTTCTAGATCATATTTCTCTAATCTTTTATACCAATCTCAACTTCATGCTTTGCAAATTCTTCTCCAAAGATACCAGATGACAAGCTTACAATTGCTATCTTCTTAACCATTATTCCCTATTCCTCCATAATTGTCCTTTACACATTTAAATCGAAATTATATCAAACTAAACATCCGACAACTTCAAATTTTATTTCCAAGGTCGCTTTTTCCCTGTCCACCCTTTTGCCTTCCAATATTCAGCATCACGAGGATTAAAACCATTCTTCTGCATTAAATGCATAATCCAAAACATCCCCTTTGTTTTGATTCCGGGTTTAACGTTTCCAGAATTATGTATGATTTTTCTTGCAATACTTGATGTTGCCTTCTCAATTGCTTTCTTTTTCTTTTCGCTTACACCATTCCAATCAACAGCTGCAACACTCACACCGTACTTATATCTTTTAGCCACTCCCCAGAAAAACAGACTATCCATTATATCTTTGTTAGTCGATTTCATGCCTGCACCTGCAGCTGTGGATACGCATACTCCTTGTTTTTTAAACATAGATTCTTCTGGACTATGCACCATCCATCTGTATCCGTAATGGTCTAAAAAAGCTTTCATAGCTCCAGTTGCGTGATATACGTAAACCGGACTGGCTAAGATAATAACATTCGCCTCATCCATTGCATCAGTTAATGGCTTTAGTTTTTCAAAATGAGGACATTTCTTCTCTGATTCTGTAAAACACTTTGTACATCCAACACAAAATTCTCCAAAATCTCTTGGAAGAAAGAATTCTTTAATATCTCCACTTATTTTTTCTGCTAATATATGAGCAATGTGATAAGTTGATCCTTTATGACTTTGACCATATATAATTGTTATCTTCATATTATCCCCATTCCTTTCGTAAAATTCAACTTCTTGCATGCTTTCAACTCTTCACAAAGCTGAAATTTATCGCTTTATCTCTCTAACCATAGAATACTCATTAAGCAATGTTCCATCCTTAAGTCGAATTGCATTTGACTTTACCCCAGTAATCCTAAACCCCATTTTTTCATATAAGGCTCTCGCTCGACAATTGCCTTCAACAAAATCCAATTCCATTTGTAATATCTGTTCATTTTCTTCCGCAATTGTAATAAGTTCTTGAAATAATCTCGTTCCTATTCCTTGATTCCAATACTCTTTCAACAATACGATTGCAACACTAGCCCTATGCCTGGTTTTTATTCCTTTAGACCAAGTTATCTGACAGTTACCTGCCACTTTTCCATCAACAATGCACACAAGCATTGCTTCGTTTTCAGCGCTGTTCACTCTGTAGAATAATGACTGTTCTCCCTCAACGGTATATTTTTTGCATTCTTCTGGGTAGCGTAATATAAACTCTGTCTCACCAGATGAAATATATAGATAATCTAACATTCCCTGAATGTCTTCATTTTTGGGACTGCGAATCAACGCAAGTCTTCCGTCTTTAAGTGTAAACTGTATCTCTTTTCTTACCATGTAATATCTACCTCGTACTATTAAACTGAGATTTGTACCTCAATTCTTTTCAACATTAGGTGAATCCCATCTGAAAACTGTGTTTTCCTTTGTACCAATCCAGAGCTCACATTCGAAACTCCATGGCTCATGGTTTTCCCATACCCAACATTTATAAAGGATTTCTTCATACCCATCATAACGATAGCCAAATTCAAGTTCCCATTCATGTTTGTTGATTTTATCAATCAGTTGTTCCAGCATATCCTCTTTACGGATAGTCTGTCCTGCAGATTCTGCAAACAGGTAAACGCAAACGCCTCTCATTGAATCAATTACAAATTCAACCTCTGCTTTACCTGTATTAGGCCAATCATCTGAATAATCCCCACAATAAATACCGTCTGGGAATCTAAACACCAGTCTTTCACTCATTAGCTCTGCTGAGGTTGATCGGCAGTCGTGAAGGCTGAATCTTTCTTTATCTGTGCTTGTGTTTTCGTATTGCATTTTAATCCTCACAACTTCAAATTCTTGCGTGCTTTCAATTCGCATTCTGAATCCATCTTATCCTGGACAAATTTCTCTTCACTTTCCATTGAGATCGTAATCTCATCTGGCTCACTAATCAAAAATATTAAGATTTTATCTTCTGACTGCCAAACAATAATAGGTAGGTCTGTCTTTACTATTGCCCCACACATTAACTTCTGAAATGTCCATAATGTCTTCAGCATTCAATTCTTCGAGAGCAATATCTCTTGTCTTGTAATGAGGCCGTTCATTATATTCATAGTAGTCCATCAGCCATACCGTCCAAAGTTCTACTCTATCGCATTCAGCAAGAGCAGACTTAATATATTCAATGATTTCATTAGCTCTGCCGATGGTGCAGTAATTCCATTCAATTATTACACCGTGCTGTAAATCAGTATAACTGCTGACATCTTCAAAATTCAAGAGAGAATAATTATCATCTCTGTCCCCATCATAAACAGTTCCTTTTTCAGTATCAAACTCAATAAAAGTCTCATATTCTGGTTGCATCTTTTCTGACAGCACGCAGTCTGCTGCTAAAAAAGTACAGACACTCATAACAAGCCACCTCCCTACAAATACTATAAGCAACAAATTATTATTTTTTATCTTAATCTTTATAAATGTGTTAGCGTAATTATATCACTTTGCAACTCATTTTCCCACCAAAATAATACAATTAATGCACCTATCACTTTTCTTAGCAAATCTTCATTTTCAAAACTCTTAGCAAAATGACCTTTTCTCTTAGCAAAATCATGACCACCCGTCAAACGGGTGGTTTGCTCGCCCCTATAAGGGGCAGTTA
>CAZXSM010000120.1:0-3890 GCA_964643255.1 uncultured Lachnospiraceae bacterium | reverse complement strand
TAGAATATTCAAGTCAAGAAATAAGTTGACATGTAAGTATGCGCTAACTTAACATGCCCCCAAGCATGCCACTAAAGGAACAAATAAAAAAAGCACTTAATAGTCTGCTAGTATCCATACCACTTATAGTGTTTACTATCATCGATACTATCATTAAGATTAGAAAATACAGGACTCCGGTTATTAGACCCCAGATAAATCTTCTTTGGTCGGTATTCTTGCCCATTAGGAAACCTCCTATAAAGCAAGATAAGATATAAATTACAACTATTCCTCCAGCTACTATTGCTCCAGATAAATCAAGTTTTAGCATAAGAAAAGCTAATAAGAATAATAATAAACCTGAAATTATATAGGCAAATAACAAAGACTTAATTAAGGGGATTACTTTTAGCTTTTGACCTTGTACTTTGTCCATAAAATACCTCCATTAAATATATATATTTTAATATATTATATGTGAAGGTAAGGTCTGGTTATGTTATATAATTTTATCTATGTCTTGTATTGTTTATAATAATTGGTTAATATTTGTGGTAAGAAACTATTTCTGTTTTGTTTTTATAAAGAAAGGATATTATTATGTATATTGATTTACACTCTCATTCGAATATGTCCGATGGTTCATTATCACCATCTGATTTAATAGATTTGGCAGTAGAAAGTAATTTATCTGTTATAGCCTTAACTGATCATGATACTCTTGATGGTATCAAAGAGGCAAGAAATGCAGTGAATAAAGTTAATGACAAGGGGGCTTGTATTACTTTTGTCCCAGGTGTTGAAATATCCGTTGACTATAAGGGTAAAAACATACATGTCTTAGGCTTGTTAATTGACGAGGATAGTAAGGTTCTTAATAAGGCACTCATTGACGCTAAGGAAAATAGGAGTAATAGGAATGAGAAAATGGCCTCTAATTTTAGACAGGCTGGAATTCCAATTACCATAGACAAATTGCAAAATGAAGATGATATTAAGAATTTCGATAAGGATTCCCTTAAGGAAAATGATACTGTTATAACTAGGGGACATTTTGCAACATATCTAATAGAAAATGGATATGCAAGTTCCACAGAAGACGCTTTTGATAAGTATTTGGGCAAGGATGGTCCTTACTATGTTTCTAGAGACCACTTATCACCCCAAGAGGGTATAGACCTTATTCATATGGCCAAAGGCCTAGCCTTTATGGCCCATCCATTCCTGTATGGTTTTTCAGATGAAGAGTTAGAAGATGTCATTGATGAATTTAAAGAAATGGGACTTGATGGCATTGAAGCATTACATTCATCCCATAGCAAGGATCAAGAAAACACTCTCCTTGAACTAGCAAACAAACACAACTTGTTAATAACAGGTGGTAGCGACTTCCACGGTCAGGTAAAACCTAATATAAAATTAGGTATAGGTAAGGGAAATATGAAAATCCCCTATTCCATTTATGAAAATATAAAAAAGAAAAAAGCCTCTATCTTCTAGAGGCTTCCGCTTATCTTAGGTTTATTTCTTTTTCTTAAATTCTACCTTTTTATCAGACTTATCTTCGACTTCTTCTTGGTTTGCTTGTCCTGGTTTTTCAAGTTGTACAATTGAAGTTCTCTTCATTGGAATTCTACAGTTTTTATTATTTCCAAACTCAACAATAACAACTTCTTCCATAACGTCTATAATCACGCCATAAAATCCACTACTTGTAAGAATACTATCACCTATTTCAGCATCTGCAATTAATTGTGCATGTTCTTTTTCTTGTTTTTTCTGTGGACGAATTGCTATAAAGTAAAATATTCCAAAGAAAACAACCAACCAAATAATCATGCCCCAAGGTGAAGCTGCAGGTACAGCAGCGCCTTCTAAAAATATACTAAACATATAATTTTCCTCCTAAAATTTTTAAAGTTTTATAATCTACATTATATAAAATAAAATTATTCAAAATATTAAAATATTTGTCTTATAATTTATTCTCCAGCCCTAAATCCTTCTAATTTCTTTTTCTTGTATTCTTTATAATTATTATTATCAATAGCATCTCTTATTTCTTCCATCATAGTATTATAAAAATTCAAATTATGAAGAACCATAAGTCTTGAACCAAGCATTTCTTTAGCCTTTAGTAAATGCCTTATATATGCCCTGCTATAATGTTTGCAAGTAGGACAATCGCAAGTTTCATCAATTGGACGATCATCTAATTGAAACTTAGCATTTAGTAAGTTCATTTTACCATGATTAGTGTAGGCATGTCCGTGTCTTCCATTTCTGGAAGGATATACGCAGTCAAAAAAGTCAACTCCTCTTTCAACGGCCTCTAATATATTCTCAGGAGTTCCAACTCCCATTAAATATATGGGTTTATCCTCTGGCAAATGCGGAATAACTTCTTCAAGTATATAATACATTTCTTCATGGCTTTCTCCCACAGCCAAACCACCTATTGCGTAACCATCAAGATCAAACTCTGATATGGTTTTAGCGTGTTCAATTCTAATATCTTTATATATAGCACCTTGATTAATTCCAAAGAGCATCTGGTCCTTATTAATGGTATCTGGATAATTATTAAGCTTTTGTAGCTCATCCACACACCTAGCTAACCATCTTGTAGTTCTGTCAACAGAATTTTGTATATATTCCCTTGATTCTGTAGCTGGTGGACATTCATCAAAAGCCATTGCTATAGTAGATGCAAGGTTGGATTGTATCTGCATACTTTCCTCTGGACCCATAAATATCTTTTTCCCGTCTATATGAGAGTTAAATGTAACTCCCTCTTCCTTAATTTCTCGAAGGTCAGCTAGGGAATATACTTGAAAACCTCCAGAATCAGTAAGTATTGGTTTGTCCCAAACCATAAACTTATGAAGGCCGCCTAGTTCCTTAATAATATCATCTCCTGGCCTTACATGAAGATGATAGGTATTAGACAATTGTACTTGTGTCTTTATGTCATGTAAATCAATGGTTGAAACGGCGCCCTTAATAGCTGCTACCGTACCTACATTCATGAATACTGGTGATTCTATGGTTCCATGAACTGTCTCAAGCCTACCTCTTCTGGCATTGCCGTCTTTATTTAATAATTTATACATCAGTAGCTCCAATCTGTTGCAATAATATCCTAAACCTAGATAAAGTCACATGGATTTAGGATAAGTTTAGCATAACTAGTATACCTTTATTATTAGTTAATTTCAACAGAATTTTAAATATTAATCTCTATAGGCATAAGAATTGTAAATGAAAGAGATGTTTGACTCCACTAGGTTTCTCTATATGAAAAAATTATGTTCCAAATTTTTACACTTGACAATTTATTTGTTTCATTATAATATAGTTAGGCAGTCAATTTTATATTGAATAAAGGGGTATAGTTCAGTTGGTAGAATAACGGTCTCCAAAACCGCAGGTCCCGGGTTCGAGTCCTGGTGCCCCTGTAAAAAGTAAAGTCCTACAAACTTAGTGTTTGTAGGACTTTTTTAATTTCTAAAGATATAATTTATATTAATAAGTATTTGCAAATAATGGACAAATAATGAACTTGATTAACAAATAATATATTGCTTTATTGAACGATAATTGAGCTAAAACTAATCTAATAATTGATAACACTCAAGTTTAATCTATTATTTTAATTCTTCAGGAATATACCATAATCCTCGATTACTCTCTTTATCACATCTGATAGCAACTACAGGTCCATTTTTATTACCACCTTGTATCCTGTATTCATTATTTACCTCTGTTTTTTTAATTCATAGTAATTCTATATGTTTAATAGGTGTTATATATAGGTCCCTTTGATTTGTCAATATTTAATACAAATTTATTTTTCTAAAATATTTCAAGGCAGTGTTAAAAAATAGAGAAATAGCAAGAAGGTAGTG
>CAZXSM010000119.1:2054-3929 GCA_964643255.1 uncultured Lachnospiraceae bacterium | reverse complement strand
TAATTATTTTAATAATATTACTAGGAAGTTTATTACTTTTCATCTCTTATAAATCACTAAATAGAAAAAAGTTTTCCTAATTAATAAAACACCACACTTTAGTTTAAGTGAAGTGTTTTTATTTTATAATTTATAAAATTTCTTTAGACTTTTTGTCTTTCCTGTTTATATGGTAAAGATATTATAAATTCTGTACCTTTATTTATCTCACTATTTACTTCTATATTACCATCATATAGCTTAACAATATGCTTTACTATGGACAAGCCTAGACCTGTACCTCCTACCTTTCTTGATCTACCCCCATCAACTCTATAGAATCGTTCAAAAATTCTTGGCATGTGTTCCTTAGGTATACCTAAGCCTGTATCTTTTACAATAATTATAAGATTTTGTGCCTCTTCTTTGCACACTACCTGAATAGTACCTTTTTCAGTGTATTTTATTGCATTATCAATTAAATTAATAAATAGTTCTTTTAATCTATCAGGATTACAATTGTAAGGCCTAATATAAGGTTGTGCATCATATATTAACTCTACTTCTTCTTTTATCTTTGGTTCTAATAAATCTATAACTTCAGTTGCAACTCTATTTACATCGCAAGATACAACCTCTCGATCAATTTTTGTTTCAATTTCAGACAATAATAAAATATCTTCAATCAGTCTATATAAGCGCTCAACTTCAATATCTATAATATCCAAAAACTTATATGCTACTGCTTGATCTTCTATATTTACATTCTTCAATGTATCAACAAAACCTTTTATTGATGTTAATGGAGTTTTTAATTCGTGAGTAACATTAGAAACGAAGTCGGTTCTAACATTTTCTAATTTCTTAATTTGACTTGTGTCTTCTATTATAAGAAGCGCACCAAATAACTCTTTACTTTCTGCAACTAGCGGAGTCCCTGTTATTGATACAGTTTGATTTGGTTTAGGACCAGCACCTTCTAGATTGACTTTCTTGTTTGTGTTCCTAACTTTATCTATTGTATTATAGATAGTTACATTTCTAACTATTGTAAAGATAGATTCCCCTTTGATGCCACCTTCTTTATTTTCTAAATTCATAATCTTAACAAAAGACTTGTTATAAAACAATATTTCATTACTATCATCTAAGGCAATTACTCCATCAGCCATACTTGCTAATATGGCTTCAAGCTCAGTTTTACGCTGAGTTAGATTAATTATAGTATCCCTCAAGTTGCTAGACATAGTATTAAATGAAGATGCCAAACGTGAAATGTGTGAATTATCTTTTGTATAGATTTTTACATCATAATCCCCATTTGATATCTGTTCTGCTGCCTGTGTTATTTCTTCTATTGGTCTATATATTAACTCTGTAAAAAAGAAAGCTGCTAATACAGCTATAATTACACATACAATTAAGGCTCGAATTATTGAATTAATAATATCACTAGATAAGTCCGATTCTAAAGGCATTGGAATAGCAACCCTTAAGACACCTGTAAAGTCATCCTTTTCAATTGGTATTGCATGATAGAAATATTCTGTATCTAAAGTATCAGAATATCTTATTACAGAATTTGTTTCACCTTCTAAAGCCTTAACAATTTCTGTTCTGTCAGCATGATTGTCTAATATTCCTGAAGCGGCATGAGAATCGCTAATAACTTCTCCATTTTGTTTAATTACAGTGATGCGTAACTCATACTTGTTAGAATATTCATTTACAAAGTTTAAAATATCATTTTCATCATCTTTTTTAGTTAAAATAAAAGCATCTGATATTAAATCAGCCTGCATTTCATATTTCCTATAACTATCTGTTTTTATATAAGTAAAACCAGTATTCCAAAAGGTTGTAGCAGAAATACCAAGTGCTAATAATATAATAACT
>CAZXSM010000119.1:382-1954 GCA_964643255.1 uncultured Lachnospiraceae bacterium | reverse complement strand
ATATAATAACTCGAATTCCTTAAATGAAAGTTCTATAGGTTCACCATCTAAAGTAACTGTACGTCTAGATGGGTTAATCTCTAGATTATCTATAACTATTTCACCTTCATTATCTTCGGTTTTTAAATGCTTTTCATCACTTCTTCTAAGGACAGCTTTAATTCTAGCAAAAAGTTCATGAATTCCAAAAGGTTTTGTTATATAGTCATCAGCACCTATTTCTAATCCTACGACCTTACTTATTTCATCACCTTTAGCTGTCAAAAGAATAATAGGCAATGTGCTATGTTTAGTTGAACGTCGAATCCTTTTGAGCACATCTATACCTGTAATGCCAGGTAGCATCCAATCAAGTAGGCATATGTCAACATCTTCTTCTTCAAGCTTTTTTAATGCCTTCTCTCCTGTGTCTGCTGTTATAACTTCATATCCTTCTTGAACTAAATTATATTCAAGCAGTTCTAATATATGTTCTTCATCATCTACTACAAGTATTCTCTTCATATGAACTCCTTACCTAGTAAATACTTAAACCTATCCTACCGTTAATACCCCAGTAACTATAAACTTAACCCATTCAGCAATATTAGTTGCATGGTCAGCCATTCTTTCAACATATTTAGCAATCATTAAATAGCATATGCCTTGCTCTATCATATCTGGTTTTTCTGCCATCATGTTTGCTAAATCACTTTTAATCTTATCGAAGTTTTTATCCACCTTATCATCTGCTGCAATTACTTGGTCACATTTGTCAAGGTCTTTTTCAACAAAAGCATCAATCACATCAACAACCATACATTGCATAACACTTACCATGGAATCTAGTCTAACAGGTTCAGCTACTCTTGGAAGTTTATCAAGAATAATAATGTACTCACTTATATCAGCACATTGGTCAGCAATTCTTTCAATATCGGTAATTATTTTCATTGTTGAAGTGATTTGTCTAAGGTCTGTAGCAACGGGCTGTTGCTGAGCAATAATATTAATACATTCTCTTTCAATTTGTTGTTCTAAAAGATTTACCTCTTCATCACGTTCTATAATCTCTTTTGCTTTTTTAACATCAAGTGTTTCTAATGCTTCTATCATCTCTGTAGTAGAAAGTTCTATAATACTACCCATTTTTATAACATTTTGATTAATATCTTTTAACTGCTTAATAAACTGTTTTCTCATCATTTTAATATCACTCCTCTCATAGCGGCTCTCTCTTTAATATATATTTACATATTAACATATTATGTTATTATATTAAAGTTTTTATTAGCCGAATCGTCCAGTAATATACTCTTCTGTTCTTTTATCAATTGGATTATTAAATATAGTCTCTGTTTCTCCAAATTCAACCACTTCTCCCACTAAGAAAAATGCTGTTTTATCTGAAATTCGACTAGCTTGTTGCATATTATGTGTAACTATAATTATAGTATAATCTTTCTTAAGTTCATTAGATAAATCCTCAATCTTTAGTGTTGATATTGGGTCTAATGCTGATGTAGGCTCATCCATAAGTATTACTTCTGGATGAGCCTACATCAGCATTAGACCCAATATCAACACTAAAGA
>CAZXSM010000119.1:0-372 GCA_964643255.1 uncultured Lachnospiraceae bacterium | reverse complement strand
CAAGTGTTCTTGCTATACAAAGTCTTTGTTGTTGCCCACCGGATATAGAAAGAGCACTTTTCTTTAGAACATCCTTAACCTCATCCCAAATTGCAGCCTGCCTAAGAGATCTTTCTACTATTTCATTCAATTCTGACTTTTTAGTAATACCATGAATTCTTGGACCATAAGCAACATTATCATATATGCTCATAGGAAATGGATTTGGTTGTTGAAACACCATACCTACCCTTGTTCTAAGATCTATTGCATCCATCTCTTTATAAATATCTTGACCGCCTAATTCAACTTTTCCATTTATTGTAACCCCTTCAATTCCTATTATTACAATTAAGGTTAGAACAGTCAATGCGGATGTTATATATATTATAA
>CAZXSM010000118.1:2829-3942 GCA_964643255.1 uncultured Lachnospiraceae bacterium | reverse complement strand
TATTTAAATCTGCAGGAATAATAATTGCAGCCCCAACTTATGAATATAATTTATTCCCGCCAGTTGCAGCTGCAATAGATGAAATAGGAAGAAAAAAGGTAACTAATAAAGTTGCATTCAGACTAGGATCCTATGGATGGTCTGGAGGAGCAGAAAAAGAACTCAAAGAAATAGTAGAAAGAAGAAGGATGAATTGGGACTTTATCGAATCTGTTGAGTTTGAAGGAGCTCCTAGCGAGGAGGACCTTAATAAGGTTGAAGAGGGAATTCTCAAGCTAATAGATAAAATGCAAGAGAAAATTATAGAAGAATAAAATTCTAATAATAAAACAATTGTGTAGGTAAGAAGAACAGATATGGAGCAGTAAATATAGCTAAAGATAAGGCAAGTTTCTTTTTCTCATTATCCTTAATATTTATCTCCTTAAATGTAAACTTGTAGTTAAAGAAGTAGATAAATAACCCAGCTATAAAAACACCTATTGCAACCCATATAAAGCCAAATATACTGTCAAATGGATTGAATGATATAGGGGTAACTAAATAATGGTACCACCAATTTCCAAATGATGAATTAAAATCTAGAAAACCATCTATTATAATGGGGATAAGGAGAAATACTGCACCAATAATATCTGATAAGAAACCAAATCCCCAAATTTTTAAGATGGTTTTCTTATATATTCCCTTTTTGTATTCAATTTTCATTATATACATTGTTATTAGTAAGACCAAGGAATCTATAATAAAATTACCAGGCAAGACAAATATTAATAATTGTGGAAAAAGCCATATAAGCCATATAGGGAAAATTATATTGTTTAATCTTATATTCTTAACCTTATTTTCTTTATTAATTACTTTTTCAAAATTTGTAGTTTTTTTATGTTTAAACATAAACAACACCCCTTTTTTATTTTATTTTACTATTTAATGGAATAAAAGTATAGATAGACAAGAGAAAAGTCAATAATTTGTAAGCAATAATTGTAATAGATTTTATAGCCTTTAAGGATTAAGAAAACTTTAAATATAATCATATGTATAATATACTTATATAACAAGAAAAACTAGGAGGTTTACGACATTGAATTATCATGTGAAAAAAAGTGG
>CAZXSM010000118.1:0-2729 GCA_964643255.1 uncultured Lachnospiraceae bacterium | reverse complement strand
AAAAAGTGGGAGCAAGATGGTGACATATGGAAGACTGTAATTGATAACAGTTTCTTCGGTGATTTTAACCCATATAATGAAGTTTTATTTGGTGACTGGCTATTTACTGTAGATAGGGTATTTCACCTAGGAGAAGTCTATCTTAATGGACGCTCTATGTACGAAGTAGAAGATATTGACCAGGTGCGTAATCCTGTAAAATCAGAAACATCCTTTGAGCCAGAATTTTCTTTATATACTTGGTATGTAGAAGTTGATGATGAAAACACTACTATATATGCTAATTTCCATGAACAAGATCCTAGAAATAATAATGTAGAAATAAATGTTCGCCGCTTTTGTTTTTGGCCTGAGAATCCAGGACGTAACTATATAACTGTTCGCGGCTTTACTATGAAACAAGCAGCTACTCAGTGGGCACCACCAACTGCCTTACAAGAAGGCCTTATAGGTCCTCATTGGAGTAAAGGCTGGATTATTGAAAACAATATTATAAGTGATTCAAAAAACAGCGGTATAAGCCTTGGTAAAGAAGAAGCTAGCGGGCAAAACCTCTGGACCAAACTATTTACAAAGATGGGTCATCAAAGAGAACAAGAAGTTATATTCAAGGCAGTAAATAATGGTTGGAACAAAGATAATATAGGTAGTCATATTGTTCGCAATAACCGTATATTTAACTGTGGACAGGGTGGTATTATAGGTCATCTTGGATGTGCATTTAGTTTAATAGAAAACAACCACATATATAATATTAGACATAAACGAGAGTTTGAAGGAGCAGAAGTTGGTGGAATCAAACTTCATGCTGCAATTGATACTGTTATACGTAACAATATAATCCATGATTCCTTTAGAGGTATTTGGTTAGATTGGCAGGCACAAGGAACCCGTGTTAGCAACAACCTATTATTTGGACATGACAGTGAAGATATAATGGTAGAGGTAAGTCATGGTCCTACTATGCTAGACCATAATATTATGCTCTCTAGCCATAGTTTTAAAACACTTAGTGATAGCTGCGCCCTTGTACATAACCTGTTTGCAGGTATTATATCTGTTGGTAATGAATTAAATAGACATACACCTTATCATGTTCCACATAGTACATCAGTTGCTGGAATGACTAATTTCACAGGGGGCGATGACAGGTACTTTAATAACGTTTTCCTTCGTGATGGGGAAGATACTAGGTCAGATGAACCTTATTATGAAAGCTTTTTTGGAAATAACATATTAGATTCTAAAGAGATAACCCCTTTCTCAGGAGCATTCTTATCATATCCTGTTGGAACAGCTGTGTATAATCATTTTCCTGGACCACAAGATGAAAAGCCTTGGGTAAGAAGGAAAAAGTTTAATTACTCAGGTGAAGAGCCAGAAAAGATAGAAGAGGAAGAGACGGATAAGAGTGACGATATTGAAGCAGCTAAACCAGCATATGCAAGTCTTTCTGCAGAGACACCTCTTTCTGTTAATATGGAGAATAACGTCTACTTTAATAAAGCCATGCCTTATAAAAAAGAGATAAATCCTAGATTATATGATGATTCAGCTATTGAATTTACAATTGATAGGGACAAGAAGAAGGTGGTAATCGAGATTACAAAGCCAGAGCTTCTTATAGAAAATGCAGCAGACATAGTTACTACAGACAAACTTGGATTTGCATTCCATGCCGAACAGCTTTTTGAACAAGCTGATGGAAGTCCATATTATATTAACCAGGACTTTTTCGGAAACTCAAGGGATGATAGGGGGATTCCAGGTCCATTCCATGTAACTGACAAAGAAAAATATGAATTCTCATTTGAATAAAACTTATATTTGTGGTTTTAAGAAGGGAGAGATGTTAAGTGATACAAGATATTCAGCCACGAGCTTTTAATAATGAGTATAAAAACAACAAAGCTAAAGCTCAAGACTTGTTTTTAGCATATCAAGATAATAATGTACTTGTTAAAGAAGATAAGGACAAGCTTTGGTACCCATCATTTGCAGACTTTTCTGAGAAATATTCACACTTAAGTGAAAAAGCTCAGTTTTTATTTGCAATAGATGATATTAACTACTTTTTAGTGGAAGAAGAAGGACTAGATGACCAGCCAGGCTGGGAATATGTTAGTACTAGTAGATTTAGGTCTGAGAAAAAGTACTGGCGTTCATATGCAGGTGTAGTTGGCCTACAATTGAGCAGGTGGTATTCAGATCACAAATATTGTAGTAAGTGCTCAGAACCACTTACTAAGTCTACAAAGGAACGTATGTTATATTGTGAAAGCTGTCTGTTTAGAGTATATCCAACTATTTCTCCTTCTGTAATTGTAGGTGTATATGACGGAGACAGATTACTATTAACTAAATATGTAGGCCGTGAACATGGCAATTATGCATTAGTGGCAGGCTTTAATGAAGTCGGAGAAAGCCTGGAACAAACAGTAGAAAGAGAAGTAATGGAAGAAGTAGGTCTTAAGGTCAAAAACATAAGATTCTATAAAAGCCAGCCATGGCCATTTACAGATACACTTTTAGCAGGATTTTACTGTGAACTTGATGGAGATGATACTATTACCTTACAAGAAGATGAGCTATCTGTAGGGGTATGGGTTAATCGTGATAATATTCCAAAGCCAGACACTGATATATCATTAACAAGTGAAATGATTAGCTTCTTTAAAAATAATAAAAATATAGATGAGCTACTTAATGAATTTTAAAGGCTTAATTTC
>CAZXSM010000117.1:0-3978 GCA_964643255.1 uncultured Lachnospiraceae bacterium | reverse complement strand
AGCTTCTTCTTCATCTTCATCTTCTTCAACTTCTTCTTCAGTTTCATCTACCACATCTTCAACTGTAGCTTCTGTTACTTCTTCTGTTTCCTCAGCTTCATTACTACCACAAGCTACTAAAGATAAGGCAAGTCCTAATACTAGTACTACTCTTAATAATTTTTTCATAATTTCCTCCTATAATAAAATGAATTTTCTGTTTTTTATTTTTTTCTCAGTACGATATATATAATATCTCTTTATTGTTATATAGACATTCGTCTAATGTAAAGTATTTGTAAATGAGCACTTTTCAATGTAAGTGTTATATGTTAAAATTACCAATAATGAAAAGTTATCTATAATAGGAGGCTGTAATCAAATTGAAAAGACAAAATTATTTAAGCTGGGATGAGTATTTTATGGGAGTAGCTTTACTCTCTGCTAAAAGAAGTAAAGATCCAAATACAAGAGTTGGCACTTGTATCGTTAGTCAAGAAAATAGAATTCTATCTGTAGGTTATAACGGCATGCCAAGTGGATGTTCAGATGATGAATTTCCTTGGGATAGACAAGGACCTACATATGATACAAAATACGCATATGTTTGTCACGCAGAACTTAATGCCATACTTAACTATACTGGTACTACTGCTATGGCAGGGGCTAAGCTTTATACAACCCTTTTCCCTTGTAATGAATGTACCAAAGCAATTATCCAGAAAGGAATTAAAACTATATACTATCTATCAGATAAATATGCAGACACCGATGAAACCAAAGCTGCCAAACGTATGCTAGATGCCGCAGGCGTAGAATATACACAATATGAACCTAGTAATAGAGAAGTCAACATTACTTTATAGAACCTCTTTAACAAAGAACCTAGAAATAAATAATGGTGCCATGATATGTTTGAAAAACATATCATGGCACCATTTATCTTATATATCTACATATTCTAGGATAAACTATATATCAATACTATAGTTTGGTGCTTCTTTGGTTATTTGTATATCGTGTGGATGACTTTCTTTTAGAGAAGCTGAACTTATTTTCATAAACTTACCATTTTCCTGTAAGTCTTCTATAGTTGGACTTCCACAATAACCCATTCCTGACCTAATTCCACCTATTAGTTGGAATATAGTATCTTCCACACTACCCTTAGATGCAACACGACCTTCCACTCCTTCTGGAACTAATTTCTTAGCATTTGATTGGAAGTAACGGTCTTTACTACCTGCTTCCATAGCTGCAATAGAGCCCATGCCTCTGTATACTTTATATTTTCTGCCTTGAAACAATTCGAATTCTCCAGGACTTTCATCACATCCTGCAAGTATACTACCCATCATACAAGTACTTGCACCTGCTGCAAGTGCCTTTGTAATATCTCCAGAGTACTTAATACCACCATCACCTATAATTGGGATATTATATTTCTTAGCAGTTTCATAAGAATCCATAATTGCAGTAATTTGTGGAACACCTATACCTGCTACTACCCTTGTAGTACATATAGAACCTGGTCCTATTCCTACTTTTACACCATCTACACCACATTTGATTAAAGCCTCTGTAGCTTCTCCAGTAGCTACATTACCTGCAATCAATTGTACTTGAGGGAAAGCATCTCTAATCATCTTGATAACTCTAAGAACATTTGCAGAATGTCCATGAGCAGTATCTATAACAATTACATCTACTTTTCTATTAACTAAAGCTTCCACACGTTCTAAAACATCTGCAGTAACTCCAACTGCAGCACCACAGAGTAAACGTCCTTGGGAGTCTTTAGCTGACGATGGATATTTTATAGCCTTTTCAATATCTTTAATAGTAATTAGACCTTTTAAGTTCCCTTCATCATCAATAAGAGGTAATTTTTCAATTCTATGTTCTGCTAATATTGCTTTGGCTTTTTCAAGTGTAATTCCTTCTTTAGCTGTTATTAAACCTTCAGAAGTCATAGATTCTTTTATTTTTTTTGAAAAATCTGTTTCAAATCTTAAGTCTCTGTTTGTAATAATACCAACTAGCTTCTTTCCTTCTGTAATAGGCACCCCAGAAATTCGATACTTAGACATAAGATTTTCCGCATCTCTGATTGTATGGTCAGGTGATAAGTAAAAGGGATCAGTTATAATTCCATTTTCTGAACGTTTTACTTTATCAACTTCTCCTGCCTGCTCTTCTATAGACATGTTTTTATGAATAATTCCAATTCCGCCTTGTCGTGCCATAGATATAGCCATTCTATTTTCTGTTACTGTATCCATTCCTGCACTAACAAGTGGTATATTTAATTTTATTTCTCTAGTTAAGTTTGTAGACAAATCTATATCATTAGGTAATACCTCTGAATAAGATGGTACTAATAATACATCATCAAATGTTATACCATCTTTAAGAATTTTTCCCATTAGCGTCCTCCCTTTCATTAATTAAAGCAAAATAAAGTTTATATTTCAGATTAAAACTCTGATATTTTTCTAGGTGTTTTTTGTTTAATTCCTTGTACCATTTCTTCACTTGGCTCAAATAATATTCTATAGCCAGTATCACCCTTAGTATAAATAATTACATATGGCTTTATACCTTCTTCTCTTGATGTATAATTTTTAGTTTTTAAGTTAAGATGACTAAATCTATCTAGTTCGTTGGAACCTTCTGGAGCCATCATTTCCACTTGTTCGAATTCAATTCTTAAGTCTCTTTTACGTTTGTTACCTCCAAGGATCTTGTCAAAGTCTAATTGCCCATCTACATATACATATTCATATTCCACTTTTAATTGCGGAAAGAAATAAAACATAGCAATAATAACTAAAACACCAATAATAAAAGTAACAATATTATAAAAGGAAACGAAAAAGGCAATAATCGCTGCCAATATCATCAGAACTCGAATTGCATACGTTCCGATTGTTTCCTTCCTTTTTACACTCGTTTCAAAATAAGCATAATTGTTCATTGACTTTCCTCCTAAAATTCTATCATTACACTTCGTTAACTATAATATCTGATTTTAGTAATTATAACAAACATTAGAGAAAAATTAAACCCATAATAAAAACAATTTCTTTAAAGGTATGAGATATGGCCTTACTCATACCTTTTTTAAAAAAACGATGAGCATACTACACATCACATATAGTATGCTCATCACTTTTGAAGTTATTTAAAATTATTATATAATGAATGTGTTATGGAAATATAAATCAATCTCCATAATCACTTATATTTTATTTAATTATTAATATCCTGGATTAGGATTTGCCTGCATATCTGGTTCTTCTGGAATAATTCCAACAGCAGCCTCAGTTGTCAATAGAGTTGCTGCTATACTAGTTGCATTTTGTAGAGCAGTTCTTGTAACTTTAACTGGATCTAGGATTCCTCTCTCCACCATGTCAACATAGTCTTCTTGTAATGCATCAAAACCAATTCCTTCTTCTTTTTCATTAACACTGTTTACTACAACAGAACCTTCTACACCTGCATTAGTAGCAATTGCATATAAAGGTGATTCTAAGGCTTTAAGTACTACATTTGCACCAGTCTTTTCGTCTCCATCTAATGTTTCTGCAAATTTTGCAACTTCTTTAGCTGCATGAACATAAGCAGATCCACCACCAGCAATAATTCCTTCTTCAACTGCTGCTCTAGTAGCTGCGAGACCATCTTCCATACGTTGCTTCTTTTCTTTCATTTCTGTTTCAGTAGCTGCTCCAACTCTGATAACTGCAACTCCACCTGCTAATTTCGCAAGTCTCTCTTGTAATTTTTCTTTATCAAATTCTGAAGTGGTTTCTTCGATTTGAGCCTGGATTTGATTGATTCTTGCTTCAATCTCTGACTTTTCGCCTTCACCATCAACAATAACAGTATTTTCTTTTTCTATTTTTACAGATTTTGCACGACCTAATTGGTCAATTGTAACATCCTTTAAGTCATATCCTAGGTCATCAGATATTACTGTTCCACCTGTTAAGA
>CAZXSM010000116.1:0-4247 GCA_964643255.1 uncultured Lachnospiraceae bacterium | reverse complement strand
AATCTTTCACTTATCTTATAATAGGTCCATTGTGCTTGCTTATAACTATCAAGTATTCCAGCATTTCTTAAATTAGATAAATGACGTGAAACATTTGATTGTGTCATATCTAGGCACTCTTCAATCTCACACACACACATTTCATCATTCATAAGAAGTGCTAATATTCGAAGCCTACTTTCTTCTGATAATGCTTTAAATATATCAACCATTAGTTAACCTCCTACTTTAATACTATATCTGTACATGAGCATATATGCATATACTATGCAGATAAAAACTACTTGATACAAATATTTAATAAATAAAACATTTAATTTATCTTAATTATTAATTTTACTATATTGCTTATGGCCACCAGAAAGGTTATATACTTCCTTAAAGCCCATATTTATAAGAACATTCTGTGCTGCGTTACCTGTAACACCTTTATTACAATAGGTTATAGTAGGAATATTTTTATCCAGTTCTTTTGCTTCTTCTCTTAAGTTTGCAAGTGGAATACTAATAGCAGTTTCAACGTGACCTGCTTCATATTGTTTCACTGCTCTTGTATCAATCACTTGATATTTTTTGCCAGAATTAATTAGTTTCTTTAAATCTTCAGCTGTAATAAGTGGTCTATCTCTGTTTATAATATTATCAAGAATCATGCCTGTATACATAACTGGGTCTTTTGTTGTTGAGTAAGGCGGTGCATATGCTAAATCAAGGTGGAATAAGTCTTCTGCTTTAGCCTTAAATGTAATGGCAGTAACAAAGACATCAATACGTTTGTCAACGCCCTCTCTTCCAATTATTTGAACTCCCAAAAGTCTTCCCGTGTTCTTATCAGCAACCCCTTTAATAATCAGCTCTTTACCATTCATATATTCTGGTTTGTTAGGTTTAATATTATGATTAACTACAACTTCATATCCAAGTTCTCTTGCTTGTCTTTCAGATAATCCTGTTTGCCCAACTGTCAAATCAAAGACTTTAAGTATTCCCGTTCCAAGAATCCCTCTAAAAGTCAGGTTACCTCCTGTAACACTATCTCCTGCTATTCTACCTGTTTTGTTAGCTGTTGAACCTAGTGAACTATATACAGGCTTTCCTGTTACACGATGAAAACTTTCTATACAGTCTCCACAAGCATAAATATCTTCTATACTTGTTCTCATCTTTTCATCAACTTTTATAGCTCCTGTTGTTCCTATTTCAATTCCCGCTTGTTTTGCAAGATCTACATTAGGACGAACTCCTGTAGCAAGAAGTACCATATCTGCTTGAATAGATTTACCGTTTGATAAAATGACATTTTCTTTAGTAATTTCATCTGCTGAAGTCTCTGTAAAGACATTTACCCCATTTTTCTTAAGATGTTCTTCTACATAGACTGCCATATCACTATCAAGTCCTGGTGTAACTTGTGGTAAAAGTTCAACCATTGTCACATCTATGCCAAGTCCTTTTAAATTCTCGCATACTTCAAGTCCAACGAAGCCAGTACCAACTATAACTGATGTTTTAACATTATTTTCATTTATAAAATGCTTAATACTATTCATATCATTTATATTACGAAGGGTAAAAACATGTGACTTATCTGCTCCTTTAATAGGAGGAGTAACTGCCCTAGCACCTGTTGCTATTATTAGTTTGTCATAAGTGTCAGTAAATACCTCTCCTGATATAAGATCTTTAACTTCTAATTTTTTTTCTTCAGGGTTTATTCTTATTACCTCATGACTTGTCTTGATATCTACATTATATCTAGTCTTAAAGAAATGAGGGTCTCTAGGAGTTAGTTCATCTGCACTTTCCACTTCTCCACCAATATAATAGGGCATTCCACAACCGGAATATGAAATAAAACTATCCTTCTCATACACTACTATTTCATTTTCTTCACTATTTCGCCTTGCTTTAGCTGCTGCTGAGGTTCCTGCAGCTACTGCTCCAATAATTATTAATTTCATTTTGCACCTTCCTTCTTAAGTACTCTATTTACAGAAACAAACTCTACATATAATTGTCTCATAGTATTACCTACTTGTCTATTTATATATATAAACCACATCGAACATGTTCGATATTCGAATTTTATATTAACACCCATATCGAAGCATGTCAATGTGTTTTTCATATTATATAATTATAGTTATTTATATTTTCTATTGTTTAATATATTTTGTTTATATCGCATATAATTAGATAAAAGAATTTCGGAGTTATCAATGATAATACATGTTGTCCAGCAAGGAGATACAATAGAATCAATAGCTGAAAGATATGGTGTTTCTGTAACAAGGTTAATTATAGATAACGGTTTAGAAGAACCGGATCATTTAGTTATTGGTCAGTCAATTATTGTGGCTTTCCCAGAGCTTACTTATACAGTTCAAGAAGGTGACTCATTAGCAGATATTGCTGATTCTCACAACATTCCAGTTATGGAACTATTTAGGAATAACCCATATCTTGCTGAAAGAGAATATATCTATCCAGGAGAAACCCTTGTTAGTAGCTATGATAAAATAGGCAAGGTTACTACCCATGGTAATACCGTTCCTTACATAGATAGAACTACTCTTAGAAAAACTTTACCATTTCTAACCTATCTATCAATATTAAATTATACTGCTACAGATCAAGGTGAAATAATTACATATTATGATGAAACAGAAATAATTTTCATACCCTGGACATCCTTTAAACTAAAATTTAACGGCTTTGTATATCAACTATGCTTTTCATACCTACTGGTAAGTTTGAAAGTTCAGTAGCAAAAAACCTTGGGAAAACTGTATACTTATCAAGACTATCCATAGGTAGCCAAACAAGGGCCTCCTTAATTTCATTCTCTGTAAATGAATCACATATAATATCTTCAATATTTTCTGTCATTTTCATCAAATAATAAATTGAGATTTCATGAAAATGTTCTTTTGTATCTTTTTCATCAAAGAACTGTTCATGAAAAAATACTGGTCTGTCAATTTCCATATTTATACCCAGTTCTTCTTTAACTTCTCTTCTAACCGCTTCTTCACATGTCTCATTAAAATGCACCCTACCTCCTACACTATAAAAATAAGTTGACTTGGGATTTTTAACAAGCAAGATATTACCATTATTTATAATAATTGCTCCAACCCTATAATTAAATTTTCCTTCTTTGGTTTGAAATGTTAAGTCCATACTAAATAACCTCCCTCATTTTACATTCTAGATATCTTTTCTCTCATATATCCTTATGGAAATCATACATGAAAAAATTAAAGAAGTAATCCCTATTATTATAGGCAACAGAATCATTAGGTTTATATTCTCTGCAAATACATGATTAATTACTTGCCAATTAAAATTTATATCTAGCCTTTCTACAATAGATGGAAGAAAACTTACAAGGAAGAAAATTAATATCAATGGAATATAAGTATATATTCTTGCTTTTGTATATCCGAATTTAAAAAACATAGGATATTGGCAGGATATAAAAACGGAGGATATCATTGAAAAAACACTTAAATATAAACATATTTCTTCAAAGGTCATGTCTAGAGGTACAAAGTTTGATTTTATAATTGATAAAATTAATAACATTGCCATGGCTATTATCTCAATAATCAAAACAAATAAGTATTTTCCAGTAACTACTTCTTTCCTTTCTAACGAAAGTGTAGAATACAAGATATTCAGATTATTCTTTTCAGATATAGCAAAAGGGTAAGACAAAATCATAGGTAAACCAATCATTACCATACCAAATGTAAAACTTAAGGAATCATTAGTAGTACCTACCAATATCAAAATTAATATATACATAAACAATGATTTATTATATGGTTTAAGTGTCGCAAACTCTAATCTTGTAAAAGAAGCCATTTTATTCATGTTATTTCCCTCCCATATTAGTTCTAATAAGTATATCATCTAAATTACATGGTTCGTAGATTAATGATTCTGGCATTTTATTTAATAATGACTCTTCTACTAAACCATCAAAACCAAAGCTATGTTCACGGTATCCAAGTATTAATTCTCTTTGATTGTTATCTAATACATCACGTCCACCTTTAACCATTACATATTTCTCTAATAAGGCATCCTTGCTACCGCTGTAAATTATATTTCCCTTATTAATAAATGTAATAAAGTCAGCAATTTTTTCAAGATCTGTAGTTATATGAGTTGAAAATAACACTCCTTTGTTTTCATCAATAATAAAATCACTTAATATATCCATTAGTTCATTTCTTGAA
>CAZXSM010000115.1:0-4474 GCA_964643255.1 uncultured Lachnospiraceae bacterium | reverse complement strand
ATCTTAACATCCACTTTTAGCTTTGTCAAGATATTTATTAGTTATTGTTTTATTTTTTTTGAATATATTTTAATAATAACTTATATTGGAGTATATATGAGTAAAGGTAAATTACTTAAAGGAACTGCTATATTAACCATAGTTGGCGTAATTACAAGAGCGCTAGGGTTTTATTATAAAATATTTCTGTCAAATGCACTAGGAACTGAAAATCTCGGTGTTTATCAACTCGTTTTTCCAGTCTATGGCATTTGCTACAATATATATGCAACAGGTATCCAAACAACCATTTCTCGTTTTGTTGCTGCAGAACAAGGGAAAAAGAATTATAAAAATACAGTTAAGATACTTAAAATAGGAATATTTTTATCTGTTAGTTCTGCAATTATTCTTTCAATAATCGTGTTTTTTAATGCAGAATATATTGCAACAAATATAATATATGAACCTAGAATTGCCCCATCTTTGAAAATACTCTCAAGTGTTTTTCCTTTTTGTGGCATTACATCATGTATTAATGGATATTATTATGGATTAACAAAATCTAATGTTCCTGCAATAACCCAACTTATAGAACAAATAGTTCGCATTTCTATAGTATATGCTTTTGCTATAATTTTGGGAAATGGAAATTTAAATATTACTATTGAAATGGCTGTTGTTGGCTTAGTTATAGGAGAAATGACTTCAACACTTTTTAATATTATTTCTTATTTTACTACATATGACACTAGACAAATTAGATATAATGCAAAAAGAACTAACATTAGGGCTACAGATACAAAACCTTTAACAAAGGTTTTTTTGAAAATGAGTCTTCCATTAACATCAAACCGCTTAATTATAAGCCTACTCTTTAGTATGGAGGCTATACTAATTCCTAATATGTTAAGGGCATATGGATTAAGTAATGCACAGGCCCTTAGTACATATGGGATAATAACTGCTATGGCAAAACCTTTTATAATGTTTCCTTCAACTGTAACAAATTCTTTATCAGTTCTATTACTTCCTACTATATCGGAAGCTGCTGCAACTAAAAATAATAATAGTATAAAAAGAACTACTAGCCTATCAATCAAATACAGTCTATTAGTTGGGATTTTAGCAACTGGTGTCTTCCTTGTATTTGGTGGTGAACTAGGCACAGTGATTTTTAACAATGAAACCGCTGGCAAGTATATGCAAATCCTGGCTTGGCTTTGCCCTTTTCTTTATATAGGAAGTACTTTTACTAGTGTATTAAACGGACTAGATAAAGTCCACATGTCCTTTATAAGTTCTGTATCAGGCCTTATATTAAGAATATTACTAATTATTTATCTAGTACCAAAAACTGGTGTAAATGGATACTTTATTAGTTATTTACTCAGTCTATTACTAACAACGTTTTTTGAGTTTTTTATAATCTATAAAAATATAAAACCCCATCTAAACTCCATTGAAATAATTGCTAAACCTGCCTTAATAGTAACTATTACTGGATATCTTACAAAAGCAATATATAACTTCTTTCTACCATCATATGGTGGGATATTACTATTACTTATATTTTGTATAGTATATTGTCTTTTATACTTAGGATTGCTAATTCTCACTAATGTAATTAAAAAAGAAGACTTAAGGTAAGGACTTTCTAGATAAAAGGATAGATATAAGCTAATTGGCATAAAAAAGCTAGGAAAGACTCCTTTTATTTAGTCTTCTTTCCTAGCTTTACTTTTAATATTAGACTATTTACTTTATACCCATCCACGAAGGGTTACGGCTTCTGCAACTCGCTTTATAGCTATTACGTAAGCTGCGTCACGCATATAGAGATTGTCTTCTTGAGCTAAGTCGTGAACAGCATGGTAGGCTGTAGTCATTTTGAAGTCTAGTTTTTCAAAAACTTCTTCTATTGACCAATAATAGTTTTGATTGTTTTGTACTTGTTCGAAATAGGAGCATGTTACTCCACCTGCATTACATAAGAAGTCAGGAATTAGGTAAATGCCTTTTTCTTTTATTACAGGATCAGCCTCTGGAGTTGTTGGCCCGTTAGCTGCTTCACAAAGTACTTTTACTTGAGAACTTATATCATTAACATTGTCTATATTAATTTGGTTTTCTAAAGCTGCAGGAATTATTATATCAACTTCTTGTGATAACCAAGCGTCCCCATCAAGCTGTTTGCAACCAAGTGCTATAGCCTTGTCTTGATCTATAGTACCATATTCGTCTTTTATTGTAGCTATTTTATCAATGTCTATTCCATCAAGTTTTTGATATGTGTATGATTTTTTATCCTTGTTATCCCAGCATGAAATAGCAACAACTTTTCCGCCTAACTCACTATATAGACGAGCAGCATACTCTGCTACATTTCCAAAGCCTTGGATACTAGCCTTTGTATCCTTAATATCAATATTAAGGTTCTTAAGTGCTTCTCTTAGACAATAAATAACACCATAGCCTGTTGCTTCAGTTCTACCTAAAGAACCACCCATACCAACGGGTTTACCTGTAATTGCTCCAGGATAAAGCCCACCATGTATGGCTTCATATTCATCCATCATCCAAAGCATGTGTTGGGCATTAGACATAACATCAGGTGCTGGTACGTCTTGTACAGGACCCATGTTTTTAGCCATTTGTCTCATGTATCCACGACATAGTCTTTCTTGTTCTCCTTTAGACATTTCACGAGGGTCACAAACTATGCCACCTTTTCCACCTCCAAGTGGAATATCAACTACTGCTGTCTTCCATGTCATCCACATAGATAAGGCTCTTATGGTATCTGCTGTTTCATTAGGATCGAAACGTATTCCTCCCTTTGCTGGTCCACGAGCATCATTATGTTGAACTCTATAAGCCTTATACACTTTTGTTGTACCATCATCCATCTTTACTGGAATTGTAAAGTGAAATTCGCGGCTTGGCTGACGAAGTAATTCTCTAATAGATTGTTCTAGTTCTAATTGTTCTGCAACTTCATCAAATTGCTGCTGAGCTGCAGTATAAGCATTATATTCTTTGTTTTTCATCTTATTAAATCCTTCTTTCTCTTCTAAGTTCAATTAATTCTTAAATCTAATTTATATGTTTCCACTTCCACTTTTTCAAGTTAAAGCCTTAAACTATAAGTTTTATTTTATACTTTGAACTAAGATATGTCAAGATTTTATTCTATTTAAGGTGATTTCTGTTTTTCAATCAAAATCTCTATAATTTAATCTCAATTATATCATTAAAACCTTGTTAGCTCTCTCGGACATTATTAGCATAAATACTACAATAATTAGTAAAAATACTGGATAAAACCCAATACCTGTTAGCCTAGATAATCCACCAAATATTAAAGGTGAAAACGTACTTCCCATATATGCACTTGCCATTTGTATTCCTATAATAGCTTGGGAGTTTTCAGGTCCAAAACTAGCAGGTGTTGCATGGATAATTGATGGATAAACTGGCGCACAGCCAAATCCTATTATAACTAGGCCTGCTAAGGCAAAGATATTATTAATCGGTAATAAGACTAATAAAACACCAAGTATTATAGTTAGTATTCCATAGCGTATAAGAAATTTGTCTCCCAGTCTTTCAGTAATAAATCCACTTACGGCTCTTCCTAAGGTAATACCTATATAAAACAAGGATGCAAACCTTGCTGCTGTTACCACATCAACTCCCCTAAATTCAACCAAGTAACTGCTTGCCCATAGACCTGTTGTGTGTTCTAATGCACAGTAGCAAAAAAAGGTGACTAAAACTGGTTTAACTCCCTTTATTTTAAGGGCATCTTTTATAGAAAGAGCTTGTCCATTATCACCGGTATCATTTCCATTTTCATCATTTTTACCATTTTTTATCCATAGAGGAAGACTTAAGAATATTATAATTGTTAGAACTATCTGTATTCCTCCAACAAAGCGATAACCATTTTGCCAGCCATATCCCTTGGTCAAAGCAAAGCTCATTATATAAGGACTAAGAGATGCTCCTACTCCCCAAAAACAATGTAACCAGCTCATATGTCTTGACCTATAATGTAGAGCTACATAATTATTAAGAGCTGCATCAACTGCTCCAGCACCAAGTCCATAAGGAATGGCCCATAAACATAATACTATAAATGACCCAGAAAATGAAAATCCAAACATTGCAATTGCTGTCATAGCAACACTTATAGCAGTAACTTTCCCAGTTCCTAGCCTTCTTGTTAACCTGTCTGACATAAGACTTGATACAATTGTTCCTCCAGAAATAATCATAGTAACTATTCCCGCATAAGATGTTGAAACACCAAGGTCCATGTGCATGGCAGGCCATCCTGAGCCTAGAAGTGAGTCTGGTAAACCAAGACTTATAAAAGCTATATAAATAATTGCCAGTAATAATGAATACATAATTTTTGCCTCCGTATTATATTGTAATACTCAATATTATATCAATAGAAAAAGTAAACTACAAGTAAATGAAGGGATGA
>CAZXSM010000114.1:0-4517 GCA_964643255.1 uncultured Lachnospiraceae bacterium | reverse complement strand
AAATGAAGAATTAGTAGCTGCTAAAAAGGAACTATTCAACTTAAGGTTCCAAAACGCAACAAACCAATTGGATAATACTAGTAGGATAAAAGAAGTAAGAAGAAACATAGCTAGAATTAATACGGTTATGACACAGAAAGCAAAAGCATCAAATTAACAATTGGTTATAAATAGAAAGGAGTAACGGTTGTGGAGAAAAAAGTAGAAAAAGTCCGTACTGGTCAAGTTGTAAGTGACAAAATGGATAAAACAATAGTTGTGGCTATACAAGATCTTGTTAGTCATCCGTTATATAAAAAGACTATAAAAAGAACTTCAAAACTAAAAGTTCATGATGAAAATAATGAATGCCGTGTAGGCGATAGAGTAAGAATTGTAGAAACAAGACCTTTGTCAAAAGATAAAAGATGGAGACTTACTAAGGTCATCGAAAAAGCGAAATAATATAAGCTGAAAGGAGCAAAGGCATGATACAACAAGAATCAAGAGTAAAAGTTGCTGATAACACTGGTGCCAAAGAGCTACTTTGTATCCGTGTATTAGGCGGTTCCGGAAGAAGATACGCTGGTATTGGTGATGTAATAATTGCTAGTGTTAAAGATGCAACACCTGGCGGAGTTGTAAAAAAAGGCGATGTAGTAAGAGCGGTTATAGTTCGTACTAAAAAAGGAGCTAGTCGTAAAGATGGCTCATATATAAAATTCGACGAAAATGCTGCTGTTATTCTAAAAGAAGATGAAAACCCAAGAGGTACACGTATATTTGGGCCAGTGGCAAGAGAACTTAGAGAGAAAAATTACATGAGAATAATTTCTCTCGCACCAGAAGTATTATAGGGAGGTGTCTTATTATGGCAACTGCAAAGATTAAAACAGGCGATAAAGTAAAAGTAATCGCTGGTAAAGATAGAGGAAAAGAAGGTAAAGTATTAGAAGTTAAAAATGGTAAAGTTATCGTTGAAAACGCTAATATGATTACAAAGCATGAAAAACCTAGCCAAGCAAATCCAAATGGTGGAATTGTAAACCAAGAAGCACCTATTGATTGCTCAAATGTAATGTATTTACATGATGGCAAAGTAACCAGAGTTGGCTTCAAAACAGTTGAAGGCAAAAATGGCCCTAAAAAAGTACGTTTTGCAAAATCTACTGGTGAAGTGATTGACTAATTTCTAAGGAAGGAGGTCTAATATATGAACAGACTACAAGAAGTATATAAAGATGATGTTATTCCAGCAATGATTAAAAAATTTGATTATAAAAATGAATTACAAGTTCCAAAATTAAATAAAATTGTTATTAATATGGGCGTTGGAGAAGCTAAAGAAAACGCTAAAGTATTAGATTCTGCTGTTAAAGACCTTGAAATTATTTCAGGCCAAAAACCAGTAGTAACTAAAGCAAAAAAATCCATAGCTAACTTTAAAGTTAGAGAGGGAATGCCTATAGGGTGTAAAGTTACACTTAGAGGTAAAAGAATGTATGATTTTTTAGATCGTCTTGTTAACCTAGCGCTACCTCGTGTACGTGACTTTAGAGGTGTTAATCAAAATGCATTTGATGGTAGAGGAAACTACGCTCTAGGAATCAAGGAACAATTAATTTTTCCTGAAATAGACTATGATCAAGTTGATAAAGTACGAGGCATGGATATAGTTTTCGTAACAACTGCAAACACAGATGAAGAAGCACGTGAATTATTAACGTTATTTGGAATGCCATTTCGTAAATAGTTAGGAGGAAAAATTCATGGCAAAAAAGTCTTTAAAAGTAAAACAACAAAGAAAAGCTAAATTTTCAACAAGAGAATATAGTCGATGTAGAATATGTGGACGTCCACATGGATATTTAAGAAAATACGGAGTATGCAGAATCTGCTTCCGTGAATTAGCATATAAAGGCCAAATACCAGGTGTTAAAAAGGCTAGCTGGTAAGATAGGAAGGAGGCAAATAGATATGACAATGAGTGATCCTATTGCGGATATGCTTACAAGAATTCGTAATGCAAATGCTGCAAAGCATGATACAGTTGATATACCGGCTTCAAAAATGAAGGAAGCTATTGCTGAAATTCTTTTTAAAGAAGGTTACATCAAAAAGTATACAATAGAAGAAATAGATGGCTTAAAAGCAATACACATTGTTTTAAAATATGGTAGAGATAAAAACGAAAAAGTAATTACAGGTTTGAAAAGAATTTCTAAACCGGGCTTACGTGTTTACGCGTCAGTTGAAGAACTTCCTCAAGTTTTAGGTGGCCTAGGTGTAGCTGTAATTTCAACAAACAAAGGTGTATTATCAGATAAAGAGGCAAGAAAACAAAATGTAGGTGGAGAAGTACTTGCATTTATATGGTAAGGAAAATTTACTTTTAAAATAGGAGGTGCGGGCATGTCACGAATAGGAAGATTGCCTATCGCTATACCTGCAGATGTTACTGTAGATATAGCAGAAAATAATAAAGTGACTGTAACAGGTCCAAAGGGAACTCTTGAAAGAGTTTTACCTGAACAGTTATCCATAAAGATTGAAGATGGTGCTGTAGTTGTAGAAAGACCTAATGATCTTAAGAGAAACAAATCTTTACACGGACTTACAAGAACATTAATCGCTAATATGGTCGAAGGTGTAACTAAAGGCTACGAGAAGGTTCTTGAAATAAATGGTGTTGGATATAGAGCAGCAAAACAGGGTAATAAGTTAGACCTAACACTTGGATATTCACATCCAGTTGTTTTAGAAGACCCTGAAGGTGTTGAAACAATAGTTGAAGGACAAAACAAAATCATTATTAAAGGTATGGACAAAGAAAAAGTTGGTCAACATGCTGCTATGATCAGAGATAAAAGAAAACCAGAGCCTTACAAAGGTAAAGGTATTAAGTATTCTGATGAAATTATCAGACGCAAGGCCGGCAAAGCTGGTAAAGCATAATTGGAGGTGTGAAAGGTAATGGTTAAACAACAATCTAGAAGTAAAGTTAGAAAAAACAAACATAGAAAATTACGTAAACGTTTCACAGGAACTCCTGAAAGACCACGTTTAGCTGTGTTTAGAAGTAACAAGCATATATATGCACAAATTATAGATGATACAGTAGCAAACACTTTAGTAGCAGCATCAACAGTAGAAGAAGATGTTCAAAACAACATAGAGAAAACTAATGATGCAGAAGCGGCTGCTTATGTTGGGGCTGTAATAGCTAAGAGAGCTATCGAAAAAGGTATAACAAAAGTTGTTTTTGATAGAGGTGGCTATATATATGCTGGAAAAGTTAAAGCTTTAGCGGACTCAGCAAGAGAAGCTGGTCTAGAATTTTAAGAAGGAGGAGAAAGCATGAAACGAGAAAGATATGATTCTAATCAAGTGGAATTAGAAGATAAAGTTGTATCCATCAAACGTGTTACTAAGGTTGTTAAAGGTGGACGTAATTTCAGATTTACAGCATTAGTAGTTGTTGGAGATAGAAATGGTAACGTTGGTGTTGGACTTGGTAAAGCATCAGAAATTCCTGAAGCAATTAGAAAAGGAAAAGAAGCTGCATCCAAAAACATGATTTCAATTCCTCTTGATGAAAATGGTAGCGTACCACATGACGTTACTGGCAGATATACAGGAGCAAGAGTATTATTAAAACGTTCTCCTGAAGGTACTGGAATTATAGCAGGGGGTCCTGCACGTAATATCCTTGAAGTTGCAGGATTTAGAAATATACGTGCTAAGTCTCTTGGCTCAAACAACAAACAAAACGTTGTGTTAGCAACTGTAGAAGGATTAAAGGCACTACGAACTCCAGAACAAGTAGCTAAACTTCGTGGTATTTCCGTTGATGAGCTATTAAATTAGGAGGAAATAACATGGCAGAAAAAGTTAGATTAACATTAAGAAAATCAACAATTGGTGCAAACAAAAAACACAAAAAAATAGTTGAATCACTGGGGCTTCGTAAAATTAATCAATCAATTGACCTTCCAGTAAATGATTCAACTAAAGGAGTAATTGCACACATAAAAGAATTTGTAGAAGTTGAAGAAATATAATAATAAGGAGGTGTTAGCCTTGAATTTATCAGAATTAAAACCAGCAGAAGGTTCTAACGAAAAAAGAATGAGAAAAGGTCGTGGACATGGGTCAGGAAAAGGAAAGACAGCAGGTAAGGGTCACAAAGGACAATTAGCCCGTTCAGGACGTAATAGAGTTGGGTTTGAAGGTGGTCAAACTCCTTTATTCATTAAAATACCTAAAAGAGGTTTTACAAATAGAAACTCTAAAGATATAGTTACAGTTAATGTGGAAACATTAAATAAATTTGAAGATGGTAGCCTAGTTACTATAGAGTCACTACAAGAGAAAGGTATCATAGGAAATCCAAGAGATGGGGTTAAAATCCTTGGAAATGGAGAACTTACTAAGAAGCTTGATGTGAAGGTAAATGCATATAGTAATAGTGCAAAAGAAAAAATACAAGCTCTTGGTGGAAACGCTGAGGTGATTTAGGATATGTTTAAAACACTCCG
>CAZXSM010000113.1:0-4519 GCA_964643255.1 uncultured Lachnospiraceae bacterium | reverse complement strand
TCTACTATGATGGTTATAGATAATGAGAGTGATGTTGAAGACTTAGTAAGGGACAAATTACAGATAAGTAAATCAGATGGACTAATGGTTTCAACATTACTATTAAATAATCAAAATAATGAAATGATTGATTTACTAAGTACAGACAAGCCTTTTGTATGGCCAGAGTGGAATGAAGTCGACTATAAGGAACGATTAAAGGAAAGTTATTATATAATTAAAGATTATTTTCAAGAGCTAAATTAAATAAACATGAGGAGTAATACATGATTTTACTTAACATAGAAAAGGTTTCAAAAACCTATACAGAAAAAACCATCTTAAAAGATGTCTCATTTGGCATAATGGATAATGACAAGATAGGTCTTATTGGGATTAATGGAACAGGTAAGACTACCCTTTTAAAAATAATTGCAGGAGTGGAAGAACCTGATAGTGGTAGAGTAATAAAGACAAATGATGTGAATATAGAATATTTGCCCCAAAACCCATATTTTGATGGAGATGCTAAAGTAATAGAACAAGTATTTAAGGGGACTTCGGATAACATGAAGGTAATAAGAGAATATGAAGAAGCTATAAATAATCCTCAAACATCTGAAGAAAAGCTAATAAGCTTAAGCCAAACAATGGATGAAATAAATGGTTGGGAGCTTGAAAGCGAAGCTAAAACAATCTTAACCAAATTAGGAATAACCAGGTTTGATGAAAAAGTTTCAAGTCTATCAGGAGGCCAAAGGAAAAGAGTAGCCCTTGCATCAGCACTTATAAATCCATCAGACCTTTTAATTCTTGACGAACCCACAAACCATTTGGACAACGAAGTAATAGATTGGCTTGAGAATTACTTAAAGAATAGAAAAGGTGCCCTTTTAATGATTACCCACGATAGATATTTCCTTGATAGAGTAGTGGGTCAAATAGTAGAATTAGATAGTGGAAACCTTTATTCATATGATGGAAACTATAGCTCTTTTCTTGAAAAAAAGACTGAAAGAGAAGAAAACATTATAGCATCAGAATTAAAGAGACAAAATCTTTATAGAAATGAACTAGCTTGGATGAAACGTGGAGCAAGAGCAAGGTCTACAAAGCAAAAGGCTAGAATCCAAAGATTTCATGAATTAGAAAACAGTAAAACAGATCTTTCAAAAGATAATGTAGAGATATCTGTAGCTTCAAGAAGACTAGGCAGGAAAGTAATAGAAGCAAAGAATATATCTAAATCCTATGGAGACTTAAAGGTAGTAGATGACTTTTCATATATTATTTTAAGAGATGATAGAGTAGGCATCATAGGTCCAAATGGCATGGGCAAATCAACTCTTATAAAAATCCTAGCAGGAATTATAGAACCAGATAGGGGTACTATTGAAATAGGTGAAACAGTAAAACTAGGATATTTCTCACAAGAGACTACACAGATGGACGACACTCAAAGGGCTATTGAGTATATAAGAGAGGGCGGAGAATTCATAACAACTGCAGATGGAGATAAAATATCAGCATCTTTGATGATGGAAAGATTTTTGTTTCCATCTGATTTGCAATGGAACCCTATAGGAAAACTCTCTGGAGGAGAAAAGAGAAGGCTTCATCTTTTAAGAATATTAATGGAGTCTCCCAATGTTCTATTTCTAGATGAACCAACTAATGATTTGGATATTCAAACGCTAAACATTCTAGAAGAATATATAGACGAATTTCCCGGTGCTGTCTTAGTTGTATCTCATGATAGGTATCATCTTGATAAAATAGTGGATAAGGTATTCGCCTTTGAAAAAGATGGGAAAATACAAGAATACACAGGCAACTATTCATATTTCAAAGAATTACAAGAAAAACCAAGGCCTATAGAAGAGAAAATCAAGCCTAAAGTTGAGAAAAAAATAGATTTAAACAAGAAGTTGAAATTTTCATATAATGAGCAAAGAGAATGGGAAACGATAGATGATGATATCGAAAAACTAGAAAATACCATAAATGACATTGACCAAGAAATGGAGAAAGTATCTTCTCAATATACAAAACTAGAAGAGCTAGTAAAAGAGAAAAAAGAGCTTCAACAACAATTAAACGAAAAAATGGATAGATGGGTATATCTATCAGAATTAGATGAAAAAATAAAGGAAGATAAGTAGTAGAGAAGATAAGTAGTAGGAAGGATACAGTGACTGTCACTGTGTCCTTAAATTCCTTAAACACATTTACAAGAAATTTACAGCAATATCTTGTTTCATTAATAAACATGCACTATAATAGTATAAGTAAAATTTTGTATTTACTTTCTAAAAATTCGACTACAAGTTGGTGGACATAAATGAATAAGGAAAAAGAATCATTAGATTATATTATAAACAATAAACAAATAAAGATTGTATTTCAACCAATTATATCTCTTAAGAGTGGTAATATATTGGGGTATGAGGCACTTAGCAGAATCACTTGTGAAAGTGAATTTGAAAACACGCAGAAATTGTTTGATGCTGCAAGAGAGTATAACAGGTTGTGGGATTTAGAGATGTTAAGCAGAACCAAAGCCCTTGAAACTGCCCATAAATTTATATTACCCCCTTATAATAAAAAGCTTTTTATCAATGTTAATCCCAATATTATGCATGATAACACCTTTAAGAAAGGTTTTACCAAAGATTTCTTAAAGCAATATAATATTTCTCCTAACAATATAATATTTGAAATTATGGAAAGAAATGTATTTGGTAATAAAGCTCTTGGCCAGCATATTGAGAGAGTTTATACCCACCGATCAATTTATAGGACATATAGGTGGGGATGACTTTGTAGTTATTCTAAATGATCATAAAACTGATGCATATTTTAAAGATATTGTTGATAAGTTTGAATCAGAAGTTTTAGCATTCTACAACCAAACAGATATAGAAAAGGGATATGTGATTGCTAAAAACAGAAGAGGACTAGTAGAAAATATCCCACTAATAACACTTACTGTTGTTAGTGTAACCAATAAGTCACGAGGTTATAAAAGCTCATTAGAAATCTCATCAATCCTATCAGAACTTAAAACAAACGAAAAACGTCTTAAGGCTATTTAGATATCCCTAAGTATTCTAATTAAAGTCTTAGTATAAAATATAAAGTACCAAGTAGTATTAATTTTATATATAACTTAATAATCTAATAAAATTATAAGCCAATATTAGCTTTAGAGTAGAGTCGCTCTAAGTTAATGTTGGTTTTTTATTCTTTTCTATATTATTTATACTAGAAACACAACTCATATTATTTATACTAGTAATATAACTCATTATATAATATGATATATAGATGTATAAACTTATTAATTGACTAACAGTTATGCACTTTCAAGACGATGATACAAGGGGGTTAATCAATTGCTTAAAAAGAATAAAAAGAAGATAATTTTTGCTTCTTTTATATCTATAGTTATATTGTTAACTATATCAATTTCATATATTAAGTTAAATGAGGATAATAAATTTAATAAAGATAAGGATACAATAGTATTCGTAGGCAATAAAAGTCTTGCTCCCATTGTATATGAAGAAAAAGGAACTGCTAAAGGGATTGTTGTTGATATAGTAAAAGCCCTTGAAGAAAAAACATCTTATAATATTCAAATACAAGCAATTGATTGGACCGAGGCCCAAGATAAGGTTTTAGCTGGTGAGGCAGATGCATTAATTCAAATTAATCCAAACACAGATAGAGAAAAACTATATGACTTCTCAGATGAATTATTAGAATCGGAGTTTTCCATATTTACAAGAAGTGGGATAAACTACATCAATTCAGTCGATGATTTGACAAATAGATCAGTTGGTGTTGAAGAAGGTGGATATGCAAACCATTTGTTGAGAAGATATGATGGAATCAATATTATTACAATTCCTAATGTAAAGACTGGTTTCCAAATGATAAATTCTGGTGAATTAGATGCTATCGTTACAGATAGGTGGATCGGAGAATATGAACTAGCTCAAAGTGGAATAAAGGGAATACAAATTGTGAGCCAACCTATAGAAACACAATATTCACGAATTGCTGTAAAGAAGGGCAATGAAGAATTACTGAATATAATAAATGATGGCCTAAGAGAGATTAAAGAAGATAATACAATGAATGAAATTATTAATCTTTGGAGAGGTAAAAATGTTCTGTATTTTACTGAAGAAAGAATTAGGAATATCATTTCAGTTGTAGTTTTAGGTGTCGGTCTCTTTACTCTAGGGATTTCACTATTTTTTATTAATAGATACAAAAAATTAAGTGAAAGACTTGAAATTGATGTTCAGCAAAGAACTAAAGAACTTTATGAAGCAAACCAATTACTACAACAAGCAAATATGGAGCTAGAAAGAATATCAATGACCGATGGACTTACTAATACTTATAATAGAAGATACTTCGATGAGACAATTGAAAAATTCTGGAGAATGGCTATTAGAGAAAGTCGCCCCCTAGCTTTAATAATGATAGATATTGATAACTTTAAGATATTTAACGATACATATGGGCA
>CAZXSM010000112.1:0-4643 GCA_964643255.1 uncultured Lachnospiraceae bacterium | reverse complement strand
CCACGTATCTAGCTTGGAAGGCTAGTGTTCTACCATTGAACTACACCCGCATAAAAGAATTTAAGTCTACTTTGCCTTATATTAATATTAGGTAAAGTCGGGGTGACAGGATTTGAACCTGCGGCCTCTTGATCCCAAATCAAGCGCTCTAGCCAAGCTGAGCCACACCCCGAAAACATTAATATCTTTGTGACGCAATAAATATTATATAATAGCTAAGTTCAAATGTCAACATAATTTAAGAGTTTTTATAAATTTGTGTAAAACTAACGAAAGATTTATCTCTTATTTGGATTTCTAAGTCATGTTTAATAAGGCTATACAATTTTGAACTTACTAAAAATAGTTAGATATTCTATTAATACTATTTAAGTGAAAATGCGCCTTTCCTTCTTTAATCAATTTCCATAATAATGTAAGTAGGCTTTTCCCCCTTTTGCCTTGGCAAAGATATACTCCCAGGATTAATTGCCCATATATTATCTTGCAATTCAATAATCGGCCTATGGGTATGTCCAAACATTACTATATTTGCTCCATACTGCCTTCCAATCTCTTTAATTCTATCTATAGCATAACTTACACCATATATATGTCCATGGGTTAAAAACACCTTATAACTTCCGAATTCAATCAACTTTTCCCTTTTTACATCACAGTAAAAATCATTATTACCACAAACAGCTTCAACTGGACAATCTACAAGACTTCTAATATGGTCAATATTGCTAGCAAAGTCTCCCAAATGTATAAGTAAGTCAATTGGTTTAACCTTTTTTATTACCTTTTTTAAATTATCGTTATTGCCATGAGTATCACTAACTATAAGGATTTTCATAAAATACTACTCCACATTACTTTTTCCAAAATGTCACTTAATATTCATAAATATATTTTTTATAGGACTATATATCCAATAATAAGTTATACATTAAGTATAATTTTACATTTTCTATGCTTTGTATTTCTTTAAATCTTCTTTAATAGCTCTTAGTGCCTTAGCTCTATGACTTTCCTTGTTCTTTTCTTCAGGGCTTATTTGTGCTGAAGTAGCATTATACTTAGGTAGCCAAAAGATTGGGTCATAGCCAAAACCATTTTCACCTTGGATTTCATAAGCTATATAACCTTCCATAACACCTCGGCGTGTTATAGTTTCTCCATCTGGGAATATACAGGCAACTGCACATATAAATCTAGCAGTACGTTTATCCCACTCCAAATCTTTAAGTTTATCTAATATATGTTGGTTTTTTTCTTCATATGGGGTGTCAATTCCAAGGAATCTTGATGAGTGTATTCCTGGCGCCTTATCAAAGGCATCAATTTCTATACCTGAATCATCAGAAATTACTATTTGTCCCGTCATTTCCATTATGGTTTTTGCCTTTATAATAGCATTTTCTTCAAAGGTTTTACCATCTTCTATAATATCAACTGTTATTCCTGCCTCTTTTAAAGATATTATCTCCCATTCTAGGTCCTTTAGGATCATTTTAGCTTCCTTAACTTTATCTTTATTACTTGTTGCAAATATTATCTTATTACTCATTTAGATCCTTTCTGGCCTCTTAACTTCGCCTTAGCGGTCTTGGTCCCATAAATTGATAGAAATATGTCTTTATCATTCCATTATACACCTTGCGGTTTCTATTAGCTTTTCTGCCTATATATTTCTCAAGATCTTCAAAGTTTGTAATAATAAAATATGACCAACTATCTAGGCTCTTAAAAGCATTTCCCATATCCTTGTAAATTCCTGGAAGACTATCTTCATCTTCTATTCTTTCCCCATAAGGTGGATTGGTGATTATAAATCCATATTTTTTCCTATGACTTAGTTCACTAACAGGACGTTGTTGAAAATGAATATATTCATCAACCTCAGCTAATTTAGCATTTTCCATGGCTGCCTTTACGATATCACCATCTATATCATAACCTTGTATATCCATGTCTGTAGGCCTTATAATCATATCGTGAGCTTCTTCTATTGCTCTATACCAAGATTTCTTAGGAAGGATGTTTGTCCAGTTTTCAGCTGTGAATTCACGATTCATTCCTGGTGCAATATTACAACCTAATAAGGCGGCTTCTATTGGAAATGTGCCACTTCCACAAAAGGGATCCACCAGTATACGATCCTTATTCCAAGGAGTTAACATTATAAGAGCTGCAGCCAGGGTTTCAGTAATCGGTGCCTTACTAACATATTTTCTATATCCTCGCTTATGCAAAGACTCACCTGTAGTATCAAGGCTTACAACAACCTCATCTTTCAAAATGTTAACTCGAATAGGATATTCGTCTCCATCTTCAGGGAACCAAGAAATGTTGTAAATAGTCTTTAATCGTTCAACAATTGCTTTTTTCATAATAGATTGAATATCTGAAGGACTAAATAATTCACTACTTACAGAGGTTGCTTTAGTAACCCAAAACTTAGCATTCTTTGGTAGATACTCTTCCCAAGGTATTGCTTTTGTCCTTTCGAATAACTCATCAAAAGTTGTCGCTTTAAAGGTAGCAACATTAAGTAATACTCTCTCTGTTGTTCTCAAAAAAATATTACTTCGACAGATAGCATTTTCATCACCTTTATAATATACTTTTCCATTATCTACTTTTGTTATTTCATATCCCAAATCTGTTATTTCTCGTTTTAATACACTTTCTAATCCAAAATGACAAGGTGCTAAAAACTCAAATTCCATATCTGTACTCCTTTTGTCCTTAAGTTCATATTTACATATTTTTATTTTAAAATAATCAATACTTAATTTTCTACTATGGGTTATTATATCATATATACTGTTTTTTTGTAAATCTGTAAATATTAAATCTCCAAAGAACCTCTATAAGCACTTATTCCACCATATAAATTTTTAACATTATAGCCCTGTCGACTTAATTCCCTTGATAATGCCATACTAATACCTCCTCTTTCACAATACAATATTAGCATCTTATTCTTAGGTATCTCTACCTTAACTTCTTCAAAATTTTGATATGGAATATTAATGGCTGTCGGTATATGACCTTTATAATATTCGCAGGCTTGTCTTATATCTATTAAAATGGTGTTATCCTTATTAATATATTCATTTATTTTATTAACACTAATTGTCTCAAAATTCATATTATCACCTCATATTACTATAACTATAATATTCTAGCGAAAACACTTATGTGCAAACTTGAGACTTTATTCCATATTGAGATAAAAAACTACTGTGCTAGAAGATATTTTATTTACCATCTAACACAGTAGTTTTAATTATTTTTTAAATTATTCATGTTTTTCTTGATATTAAATTATTACCAGTTTCTATTATTGTTATTATTGTTTGTATTGTTATTAGATCTGTTAGTGTTTTGATTTCTGTTATTTGCTCTATTTCTGTTGGCGTTTTCGTTTGTGTTTTGGTTATTGTTTTGATTAGTATTTTGGTTATTGTTTTGACTTCTGTTATTAGCTCTGTTAGTATTGTTTGAATTTCTGTTGTTATAATTGTTCTGGTTATTGTTGTTAGTATCTTCGTTCATATTTCTGTTGTTTTGATTATTATTTCTTGCCATTAAATGCCTCCTATAAGTTCATATAATTTAAACTACATGATTATTATGACCATTAGGCTTTTTATTATGCAAAAAATCTTCTCTTCTAATTCCAATTTTTGTTTAATTTTTGTTTTTCTTGAACCTTTTACTTCCATGGTTTTTTTTACAAGTTTTTATTTCACAAGGTTGCATCTATAGTCATTTTATAGTATAATAATTGTGTGTGTTGAGATTTTTTATTCTCAATATTCACTATATAACCCCTTATTAATTATTTATACTCCCCTCAAAAACACACGCAAGGATCCCCCCATGCGTGTGTTTTATTTTATTCTTTTTTAATTAAGCTAAATACAAACAGAATTAGGCCAACTATTATTATAATTGGTAGTAAATACCTTAATAAAGAAAATATTACCCTTCCCAGGAAAACAATTAATACAAACCCTAAAACAATAAATAATATTAATATCAACTTTATAGTTCCTGGCACTTCCCTTTTATAATCAAAATTTTTCTTGTGGTTATCGGAATATGGATCCTCATAATTACTGTACTTGGGATCATTATGTGATGAAGATGCATATCCTGACGAATCCCATTTTATATGTCTATTACCGCCCATTTGTTTTTTGTAACTTGAACCATAAGCTCTTTCATATGCGTCTATTACAGTCTTTGCTATTAAGTGTGGACTTCCAATCTCACTAATAATCTCCTCTTCTTTTCTATACTGGCTTTCCTTCTCTATATACTTACTATAATAATCTAACTGACTTATAATTTCTCTATCCGGAATCTCACCTATTAGAGCCAATCTCAATTGTTCTAAAAATTCTTTTTTAGTCATATCAGTAATTCTCCTCTTTACTAGTAAATAACTTTAAGCTAGCAATGAAAATCTATAATAATCAATTATGCATTTTATTTGTATATATTTTATCATAGCATAATAAGAAAGTATATAAACACAACAAAAAAGCCTTGTAAAAACAAGGCTTTAATTTTAATAACTATTAAATATATCAACGTGCGCTAGAGGATTCGAACCCCCGACCTTCTGGTCCGTAGCCAGACGCTCT
>CAZXSM010000111.1:0-4740 GCA_964643255.1 uncultured Lachnospiraceae bacterium | reverse complement strand
TCCCTCTAAATTCATATTTATCGGTTTATAAATAAATAATTCGTATGTCGCATTTATCTACTTATATGCCTTAACATCAAGCATTCTACTTTTAATCTTATTATCTAAATCTATATTTATATGGTACTCATTTTTAGAAATGCTAATATTTCTAAAATTCTTGAATAATTCCTTCAATCCACTAGTATCAGTATAATAGTGGGGAACATCTTCCTCACCTACTCTTGAACCTATGAAAGTGTTTTTCTCTACTTCTTCCCCTAGCCCAAAAGAATCATCTTCCAATGACATGAAATCAATTAAAGCACATCCATTTTGTTTTAATACTCTATAAATTTCAGAAATACTATTTTTAATTCCCTTAAGGGTCTGATGATGAATTACAGATGAACAGATAATAGCATCAAAATAATCATTTTCAAATGGTAGCGCATTTGCATTTGCTTTTATTAAGTTAATATTACTTATACCTTTTGTATCTATGTATCCCTTTAGCCATTCAATTGCCTTATCATTAATATCAATTGAAAATACATTAAAATCATTTTCTGAAAGATAGATACTATGTTTGCCGTACCCACATCCTACATCTAAAATTCTTTTATAACCACTCTCTTTAAACATTTTAACAGTATCTTTAAAAATAGGCGTAAATTCAATGTCTAATTTCCCGTATATTTTTTTAACTGGTAAATCTATCTTGTTCCAATTCATTCTATTAACTCCTGTCTATTTAATCCTTAAATCACCTTTTTTAATACACAGTATTTTTCTCATTGCTTACATATCATACTGTATTTCTCTATACCTATATTCAATTAATTTACCGACTTAGAAATCTATACTTTCTAAAATTCTTACTATTCTTGTTTCATTCTTGTTGTAGAATTCTCTTTCTGCTTTAACAAATGCATAGCGATATACATGGTTTTCATCATTATAATCAAAAGTTATAAGTTTATAGATTTCATCCTCATATTCTAATGAATACAAATCTCCTCTTTTGACACCATCCACCATGAAATCTGATTTTGAAAATGTTTCGTCTTTATACATATTTAAAGAAATCCCTTCAAATATGTATATACTATTATTTTTATTACTATCCATATAAATGTGTACACCAAAATCCGGCATATCTTCTGGTAGCCCTTCCCCATCAGATACTTTGTTTTCCTCAATTTCCCAGTCATTAGGATACTCGAAACTAAAGTATTGATTTCCTGTTACGAACTCATAATCAAATGTATACTTGCTAAAATCTTCCTCTTTTTGACAACCTAATGTGGTTAACATAAGTAATAAAAATAAAATTAATAATGTATTTTTCTTTCTCATTCTAATTCCTCTCTTTATTAGTTATTTAATTGATTTTTATGTAGTAAAAAGAAATCCCCTCTTGTAATCTCATAGTCAACAACGCTTCTCCAATTCCCTAATTGGTCTTTCCACGCATTTTCTTGTATACCAATTTTCTTTGCTCCTATTTTGGTTTCATAAACATATTGTGCTCTTTTATTTTCCTGCATGGTATCCCAAACAATTTTCTCTACCCAAAACTTAGAGTTAATATTTTCATCAGTAAAAAGAAATTCGAATAGCATCTTAATAATTTTAGGTCCATAACCTTTATTTTGATAACTAGAGTCACATATTTTCCATCCAGGGTATGCTGCACCGTCACCTTTAATTCTATAACTCAGTTCTCCTACAAGTTTACCATCAATTTCAATAATACATAGTTGACTCAACTTATCTTCCCAACTCTTAATATTAGCAATAGTATCTTCTAGTGATTCCTCTAGACCATTTGGGAAACCTGCGTGCTCCATAACCTTACCATCATTCCACCACTTATTTAACCAGGTTGCATCATCGGAAGTAGCACTTCTAATTATAATGTTATCCTTATGAATTCTCATGACTTCCTCTATCCCTTTGATTACATATTGTCAATAACCCTGCACAATGAGATATCTTAGTATACACACAAGAATATTTATGATTAAGGTCTTTCATAATTTCATCAGCCACAAAATAAATCTCATCATCATCCCATAACTCTTTATATTTTTCTTTGCATATCTCTAACTCATTTCTTGTTTCAAAAGAAATATCCCCAATTAAGACTTTCCCGTTTTCATTCAGCAAGGCAATTAGTAATTCTATAAAACCTACCTTTTCCTTATCCGTTAAGTGATGAATCGCATATGTACTAATGATATAGTCAAAACGACTATCTTTAATTTCATTAGGCAACCCTTTGGAAAAGTCCCAGTTTATTAATGTTGCATTAGGCATTTTCCTCCTGGCAATATCTATCATATTGCTTGAAAAGTCAATACCCGTAATAGCGTAACCAGCATCATATAACCTTATTGTTAATACCCCAGTTCCAAAACCAATGTCTAGAATATTGGTACCACCTTGTCTTCTTACTTGATTGTAAATATAATTCAATACATCTTTATAACCTGCAAATGGATATTCATTATTTTCTTCACTAAGATTTACGCTTTTATCATATCCATTCGCCCATAAATCAAAACCTTTATTATCTAACATTTTCTTTATCTCCAATTCTTATAATTCAAAATAAGTATATTACCTAACGTTCATACTTTATCAGCATCTTATCATCTAACTTTAATTTTATAGTTTTTTAATGTCATTTCTGTCAGTGCTATATGTAATCCTTATTAATTCCGTATGCAAATCTACTTATTTAGAGGGCTTTGATTTTATCATAACTCCTAAAATGTTCTCTTTTGGTATTGTTCCAAAAAGCCGTGAATCATCACTAGCACACCGATTATCTCCCATTACAAAGTATTCATTTTCTTTAATCTTTACCTGCACTTTAATGTTTAGGTCTATGCAATCTTCATGAATATATAAAGCATAAGGCTCATCTAATAATTTATCATTTATATAGACGTTGACTCCATCAATAAAAATAGTTTCTCCTGGCAGTCCTATGACCCTTTTAGCAACATTTATTAACTCTTCATCAAGATAACCATACAAATTTATTATATCTCCTCTCTTTATTGGCTTAATATCCTCTGATATAAATAAGGTTTTATCACCATCGGTTAAGGTATTTTTCATTGATGCACCACGAATTATTCCTGTGTCTATACCTACATTTGCTATGGCTAACATACCAAGGCACATACCTATGATGAAAATACAAACTAAAGAACTCAAATATTCTTTTTTACTCATAGTTTTTTTATGAAGGTATTCTCCTCATAGAAAGAATCTCCAATTGCGAAGAATAAACAAAAATACTAGACCTACAACATATCCTAATGGTAAAGTTATTGTTGTTTTTTTTAGAATATCTATAATTGAATATTTCTTCTCCTTGAACCAAAAATAATTTTAATAACTTTCTTCATCCTATTATCCTCAAAACGAAAAACTTTTCTCCATATAATTCCACTACCTAATATTAATATAACATATTAATAAACTATATTCACTAAAAGTTTTATGACCTTTTATTTAACATGGACCCCTTCAATATCATTACTTTATTTTATTTTTGATACCACTTTACTAGCAATAATTTTGTTTTTCTTGTTCTAAAACTATTATTTCACCTTTTTAGAAACAGAAAAAGTCATTCAAGTTCTATCACAATTTAAATATAGTCCTCTCATAATTTTACTTAAATACCCACTTCCCTTATCCCCCATAAATCCTATTAACCCTTACATAATCCTTGCTTCTTCTAAATCCTTATCCCCATCCACATCACTACTTTATTTTACTATTAACACAACTTTACCATCTAAAATTATATTTTTTATTTTCCAGAACTCATTTATCTCAATTTTAGAAACAAAAAAATAAGGCCATGTCCTATTAAAATTGAAACAATGTCCTTACTTTACCTTATATATATTCTTTTTTCCTTAAGCCTTCCTACCTAACTCTTATTTTTCATACTTTTACACTAATATTTATCATCAAAAATTTAATTCAGAATCTTTTTTGTGAAACTATATTTTATTTTTGATACTACTTTATTTGATAAATTTGAAGTTTTTCTATTTTCATTGTTTTTTAATATTTGTAGAAACAGAAAAAAAGAGCCTAGTTCTTACGTTATTTAAATAAAGTCCTGTCACAATCTTACTTTATTATCCATTTATCCTATCCCCTAAAACTCTCCTAATCCTAGCACCTCCAATGCTTTCCCTAATTCCTTACCCCTATCAACACCACTACTTTATTTTACTTTTACAGCAACTAATTAATCCCTTATTCCTACATATATATTTCCTATCTCCCTTTTCCCTAAATCCTTAATCCTATCTATGTGCACTTAAAACTCAGTACTTAGAAATAAAAAATATAGTCCTCACATAGATACTCCTCAAACCCCCATAAACACTGGCTTGTTGTTTTTTTACATTTTCCCCTCTTTTCCCCTTTCCCTTAAAACTATCACTTTAAAGTCCTTGTATTTACTGATTTTCAGGCTTGATTTTTAAAATAAAGTAATGTCAGGATTAAGGAACTATGATTAAGGGCTAAGGGGGCTTTAGTCCATTTATTATTCCATTCTTATTTCCATTTAATTTTCTCTATCTATTGATTTTACTGGGGTTGAGGCTGGTGCCTATTTTCTTTTCTCATTAGTAATTCAAATAAAAAGACCATAGGGAAAGGCTTTTTATTTTACCTTTTCTCTATGGTCTTCCTGTTTTTATATCACTACTTTATTTA
>CAZXSM010000110.1:0-4765 GCA_964643255.1 uncultured Lachnospiraceae bacterium | reverse complement strand
AGCTGCCATAAAACTTTTATTTTGATTTGATGGTAATTGATTAATCGTGAAAATATGCAATATAATAGTGAGGTCATAATTATGAATGAAAAAATATATGAATTTGAAGCTTTAATTCATAAAGTTCCGGTAATTAATATATTGAATTAATACATTTACCCTACAAGCTTAATTTGCTTGTGGGGTATTTTTTGTCTAAATTTATCTTGTTATTAATTAAAAAGTGTTATAGAATTTAACTTGCTACATATCTTTATAGCTATTAAATTAAAATATTTTAAGGACAGGAAAAAAGACATGAAAAAAATCACAGCTTATATTCCTAAATATTGGTATGCCTATCTTTTTGCTATTACATGTATGGTATTAAGTATTATACTTGATTTGGTATCTCCTTTAATTACAAAAAGTATTATTGATGACGTAATTGTAAAAGGAAACACTAGTATATTTGGCAAACTGCTAGTAGGTATATTATTAATCGGGTTGGGGCGAGCCGTATTTGGTTATTTAAAAGAAATAACCTTCGATATAGTGAGCTCAAAAATAGCAAGAGATATACGTAAAGATTTATTTGATCATATTTTGACTTTATCTCTTGAATTTTTTGATAAAACAAATACAGGTGAGTTAATGTCTAGGGTCAAAGATGATATAGATCGCATTTGGAATGCCTTAGGCTTTATTGGTATGCTAATTATTGAAGTTATAATACATACTTCATTAATTCTTTTCTTTATGGTAAGACAAAGTCCTAAATTAACAATTATACCCTTAATTGTAATACCAATTGTAGCGGCAATGGCTATAATAATGGAGAGACGGTTAGGAACAATTTATGAAGAAATCAGTCAACAAAATGCAACCTTAAATACAGTTGCTGAGGAGAACATTTCTGGTGTTCGTATTGTAAAGTCTTTTGCTAGAGAAAAATTCGAGATTAAAAAGTTCTTATCTCATAATAAAAGATATTATGACTTAAATATGGAGCAATCAAAAGTCTTAGTAAAATACTATCCATATTTCCAATTTATATCTAGATTACTGCCTATTTTAATTATTATTTTTGGTGGCTCCCTAGTTATTAATGGTGAGATTACCTTAGGTACACTTGGAGCTTTTACAGAGTATTCCGCTAATATTGTATGGCCAATGGAAATGCTTGGATGGTTGACTAATGAATTAGCTGCAGCATTTGCATCCAACAAAAGGATTAATAAAATCTATGAAGAAACTCCAGTTATTAAAGAAATAGAACAACCAGTACATATAGATGGATTAAAGGGAAAAATTGAATTCAAAGAAGTTTCTTTTGAAATTGATAATAAAAGTATATTATCAGACGTTTCATTTGAAATAAACCCTGGAGAGACTCTTGGGATTATGGGTGCAACTGGTTCAGGAAAGACCTCAATAATTAACTTGTTACAGCGTTTTTATAATCCTTCTAAAGGTGAAATTAGGCTTGATGGGGTTGAAATAGCAAATCTATCTCTTAAACAATTAAGAGCAAGTATATCAACAGTTATGCAAGATGTTTTTTTATTTTCTGATACAGTAAATGAAAATATAAAATTTGGAAGGAAGAATATTACTAATAAATCTGATATTCTTAGAGCTGTGAATATTTCTCAGGCAAAGGCTTTTATAGAAGAAATGGATGACAAGTACGATACAATAATAGGTGAACGTGGTGTAGGATTATCAGGTGGACAAAAGCAAAGAATAACTATTGCAAGGGCATTAGCAAAAAATACTCCTATATTAATATTAGATGATTCGACTTCTGCCCTAGATATGGAAACGGAATATCTTATTCAAAAATCATTATCACAATTTAAAGATACCACTAAGATTATTATTGCTCATAGGATTTCAGCGGTTAGAAATGCAGATAAAATAATATTCTTAAAAAATGGATCCATAGCGGAATGGGGTACTCACGAAGAGCTTCTTAATCAAAAAGGGCTTTATTACGAGACTTACCTTACACAATATGGGAAATTTGCTAGTACAGTATTTTAATTTAAGGAGCAATTAATATGTCAATTAATGCGATTCGAGATGATGAAAGTAAAATAAACAAAAGTAAGATTAAAACTCTCTTAAGGTTGTTTAATTATTTAACTACATATGGAAAAGAAATTATTATCGTTCTATTAATGATGTTTGTAACTATAATTATTATTTTAGTAAATCCCTTAATCATAGAACGTGCAATAGATGTTTATATTGCAAATAAAGACTTTAATGGTTTAATTAAAATTGGATTTATTGCTATAATTTTAAATATAACATATGTGATATTAGTGAAATTCAGAATGTTAATGATGGCAAAAATATCTAACGAAGTTCTTTTAACTATTAGACAAGACCTATATACTCATATACAAAAACTAAGCTTTACATTCTTTGATAGCAGACCTACAGGGAAGATACTTGCAAGAATTATAGGAGATGTAAACTCACTAAAAGATGTACTTTCTAATAGCGTTACAACTTTAATTCCTGATTTTATAACAATTATTGCTGTTGTATGTATTATGCTGGTAAAGAATTATAAGTTAGCCCTTGCTTCTCTTATAAGTTTACCCTTATTGATTATAGGGATGTGGCTAATTCAAGTTTACTCCCATGTTAGATGGCAAATTCATAGGAGCAAGAACTCTAATTTAAATGCATTTATACACGAATATATATCAGGTATTCGGATTATTCAAAGCTTTACAGCAGAAGAGGAATCTTCTGATAGTTTTGGACATAATGTAAAGGAACATCGGGAATCCTTTGTTGATGCCATTTTGTTGTCCGATGCTTTTGGACCAGTGATAGATATTTGTTGGGCATTAGGAACTTTTGCATTATACTATACAGGAGTAAAAATGATAGGAAGTGATTTGGTTCCTGTAGGTACATTGATTGCATTCGGGTCATATATATCAATGTTTTGGCGTCCTATTATGAATTTGAGTAATTTTTACAATCAATTAGTAACAAATGTTTCTTCTGCTGAGCGTATTTTCGAAATCTTAGATACACCAGTTGATATTTCATCATCGGAAAATGCCATTGTTTTATCTGACATAAGAGGTGAAGTTCAATTTGAGAATGTAAGTTTTTCTTATGATAATAATGTTAAGGTTTTAGATAATGTTAGTTTCAATGTAAAACCTGGAGAAACAATCGCTCTTGTGGGGCCTACAGGTGCAGGTAAAACCACCATAGTAAACTTAATTAGTCGTTTTTATGATAATGCAGAGGGCAATATTTACATAGACAATTATAATATTAAAGATATATCTCTTGGTAGTTTAAGAGAGCAAATGGGTGTTATGACACAAGATAACTTTTTGTTTTCAGGTACAATAAAAGATAATATACGATATGGTAAATTAGATTGTACAGATGAAGAGATAATTGATGCAGCAAAGACTGTTAACGCTCATGAATTCATAATGAAGTTAGAAGAAGGCTACGATACTAAATTACAAGAGCGAGGTATTGGCTTATCTATAGGAGAGCGACAATTAATAGCATTTGCAAGAACTATGATATCCATGCCAAAGATTCTTATTCTTGACGAAGCAACTTCAAGTATCGATACTCAGACAGAGATATTAGTACAAAAAGGGATTGATACTTTACTGGAAGGAAGAACTTCTTTTGTAATTGCACATAGATTGTCTACCATAGAGAAAGCCGACCGAATATTTGTAATAGATGATGGTGTAATTAAAGAGGAAGGAAGTTCAACTGAACTAATAGCTAAGAAGGGAATGTATTACGACTTATATATGGCACAGTTTAAAAACATGTAATTAATTCATGTCACTAGTTATTTAACTGAGCAAAATAATTTTAGACTTTAAGCAATCCTAATCAGGGTTGCTTTTTTTCTGCGAAAAATACAGTAGTATAAAAGTAGCATTTTAAGGGTAATGTTTAAAGATACAGAACAATTATTTTACTATGAAAGAAGATAGATAGTATTTAAAATGTAAAAGTGTAAAAAGATTTATGGATAATTTAGTAAATATTTTCTATAGTAAATAACACATTTTTATAGATAAAACCCAATTTATTATATTTCACAAACAAACAACAGATTATATAATAAAACTATACAAAATATAAGAAGTTTTAATTTATAACAACTTTTTATATGTAACAATATTATGTTTATTTTTTAAGGAGGCGTTTATGAAGAGAAGAGAGTATCATGTTTCGGTTAACGGAAATGATTTTTGGAATGGAGATTCTGAAAATCCATTTAGAACAATTTCACAAGCTGCAAAAGTTGCTCAAGCAGGTGATACTGTTATTGTACATGAAGGCGAATACCGTGAATGGGTTAGCCCAGAACATGGTGGTACAAGTAACTATCATCGAATTGTTTATAAAGCAGCAGATGGAGAGAAGGTAGTAATAAAAGGTTCTGAGAGGATTCAGAATTGGGAAAACATTGAGGGAACTGTATGGAAATGCGAACTTCAAAATTCCTTCTTTGGAGATTATAATCCATATAAGGAAGTTATTGAAGGTGATTGGCTCTTATATCCAGAGGATCACAAGATGCATACAGGGGATGTTTATCTTAACGGTAAATCTTTCTATGAAGCTAAAAACCTAGATGAAGTTAAAAAACCTGAGATACGTACTATTGGATATAATCCTCCATGGAAACACTCAGAATCAAAAATATTAAATCCTGAGGATACTATTTATAAATGGTATGCTGAAGTAACTGATGAGACAACAACAATTT
>CAZXSM010000109.1:4720-4816 GCA_964643255.1 uncultured Lachnospiraceae bacterium | reverse complement strand
TAGAGGATGAGGAAGAGACAGAAGAGGAGAACGAAGAAGAGACTGAGGAAGAGACTGAAGAAGAGACGGAAAAAGAGACGGAAAAGTATACAGAAA
>CAZXSM010000109.1:0-4620 GCA_964643255.1 uncultured Lachnospiraceae bacterium | reverse complement strand
AAGAGACGGAGAAAGAGACAGAAAAAGAGACGGAGAAAGAGACAGAAAAAGAGACGGAGAAAGAGACAGAAAAAGAGACAGAAAAAGAGACAGAAAAAGAGACAGAGACAGAGAAAGAGACGAAAGAAGAAACATCCCCAATAAAAGTGCCGGAAGAAGCAAATGATAATAAAAACAATTTGGAGGATTCTAGATAAAAAGAAGCATCAGGACAAGATAATGGTAACAAAACACCTACACAATAAGTCGCTATAGCTAGTGTATTTATAAACATTCAAACCAAAGTAAAAAAACGACTAAATATACCTTATCAGTATATCTAGTCGTTTTCTAACTCACCTTTTCCCTTTAATCTCTTGTTGCATTTTCCCTATTATGTTATAATTTTCAATGATGGTTTCTTATGAAGTAAACTAAGTTAAAATATATAATAATAAATTACGAGGTAAATATGAAGGACATTTTAGTGTATCTAAAGAGTTATAAAAAGGAAACAGTTTTAGGTCCCTTATTCAAATTGTTAGAAGCAAGTTTTGAACTGATAATTCCCCTTGTTATGGCACAAATAATTGATGTTGGTATTAATAACAAGGATGTGCCATATGTTTTGAAAATGATTGGAATCGTGGTTCTCTTATATTTAGTTGGCCTAGTGTGTGCCATAACAGCCCAATACTTTGCAGCAAAAGCAGCCACAGGTTTTGGAACTAAATTAAGACATAACTTGTTTAAGCATATACAAAAGTTATCCTATACAGAAATGGATACTATAGGGGCATCGACTCTAATAACTCGCATGACCAGTGACATTAACCAAGTGCAAACTGGGATAAATTTGTTTTTGAGACTTTTTCTCCGTTCACCATTTGTAGTATTTGGTGCCATGATTATGGCCTTTTACGTAAATATAAAGGCGGCTCTTATATTCGTAATAGCAATACCTATATTAGCTATTGTGGTATTTGGAGTAATGCTTATTAGCATACCCCTATTTGATAAAGTTCAAAAAGGCTTAGATAATGTCTTGGTATCAATAAGAGAAAACTTAAGTGGTGTACGTGTAATTCGAGCATTTCATAAAGAAGAAGAGGAGAAAGATGAATTTGATAATAAGAATTCGGTCTTAACTAATGCCCAACTTCTAGTGGGTAAAGTATCTGCCCTATTAAACCCTATAACAAGTATAATTATTAACTTTGCAATAATAGCAGTTATTTGGGTTGGTGGTAAAGAAGTATACCAAGGGGTTATTACTCAGGGTGCAGTATTTGCTTTAGTAAACTATATGTCTCAAATATTAGTGGAAATGATTAAACTAGCTAATCTTATTATAACCATGAACAAGGCGGTTGCTTGTGGTAATAGAATATCTAAAGTACTTAATGTAGAGCCGAGTATAGTAAGTAGTAATGGTGAATCTCTTGAAGTAATTAGTGAAACAGACCTCGAAAGGGACTCTGACAAAGAAGTAGAGGATGAATTAATATCATTTGACCAGGTATATTTCAGATATCAAGGTGCAGGTGCAGACTCCTTATCAGATATATCCTTTGAAGTAAACAAGGGAAATACAATTGGAATTATAGGTGGTACAGGCTCGGGTAAATCAACGCTTATCAACTTGATTCCTAGATTTTATGATGTGACAAAAGGTAAAGTATCTATAAATGGAACAAATGTTAAAGATTATAATTTAAAAGACTTGAGAGAAAGAATAGGGATTGTCCCTCAAAGCTCAGTCTTATTCCATGGAACTGTAAGACAAAACTTACAATTTGGTAAAGAAGATGCAACAGAAGAAGAAATGTATGAGGCCCTTACCCAAGCTCAAGCTATGGATTTTATAAAAGAAAAAGGAAAGGGTTTAGACTTTATTATACAACAAGGAGGCAAAAACTTATCTGGAGGTCAAAGACAAAGAATGGCAATTGCAAGAGCCTTAGTAAAACAGCCAGATATATTGATTCTAGATGATAGTACATCTGCCCTAGACTATGCAACAGATGCTAAACTCAGAAAAGCTATTACTGAGTTAAATAAAGAAATGACAACATTTATAGTTTCACAAAGAGCAGCGTCCATACTTCAAGCGGATAATATAATAGTCTTAAACGATGGTAAGATGGTTGGATATGGTCCTCACAAAGACTTGATAGAAAACAACCATATCTACCAGGAAATATACTATTCACAGTTTCAAAAGGGGGCCGCTAATGAATAATAATAAAGAAACATTTGGTAAAGTATTAATATACATTAGAAAATATAGGTTAAAGGTAATTGCATCTTTGGTGTTTGCAACCCTATCAGTAGCTATGACTTTATATCTACCTATACTAATAGGTAGAGCTGTGGATTTGATTGTAGCAGAAGGAAATGTAGACTTTGAAGGGATTATACCTATACTAATTAATATTGTGGTACTGGTTGTCTTAGCTTCTTTTTGTCAGTGGTTATTGAACTTGTTAAATAATAATGTAACCTACCATGTAGTAGAAGATATAAGGGAAACTGCATTTGATAAGATAACAACCCTACCTCTAAGTTATCTGGATAGACATAGTCATGGTGATATTATAAGTCGTATAGTTACAGATGTAGACCAGTTTGCCGAAGGCCTACTTATAGGTTTTTCTCAGTTGTTTACAGGTGTTTTAACCATAATAGGTACCCTGATCTTTATGTTATCAGTTAATGGGAAAATAACTATTGTAGTAGTTTTGATTACACCTATTTCTCTATTAGTTGCCAACTTTATTGCAAATAGAACATTTGTAATGTTCTCAGAACAATCAATGAGAAGGGGAGACCTTACCTCATTAATAAATGAAATGATTGAAAATCAGAAGGTGGTTCAAGCCTTTAGTTATGAAGATCGAGCCCAAAGCAGATTTGATGAGATAAATGACAAGCTGGCTGACAGTTCTCTTCAAGCGACCTTTTACTCATCGATTACTAATCCAGCAACTCGTTTTGTAAATGGTTTAGTATACTGTGCAGTTGGTTTAACTGGAGCCATAGCTACTATTAATGGGGCTATGACTGTCGGTCAATTAACAAGCTTTTTAAGCTATGCCAACCAATACACCAAACCGTTTAATGAAATATCAGGAGTTATTGCTGAACTTCAAAATGCTCTAGCTAGTGCAGCCCGTGTATTTGAATTTATAGAGCAAAAGTCTGAAAAACCAGACCCATCTAATGCTGTAGAATTAAAAGTTATTGATGGAACAGTAGACTTAGAAAATGTATATTTCTCATATAATCCGGATGTGAAATTAATTGAGAACTTAAACCTGCATGTGGAATCAGGCCAGAAAATTGCAATAGTAGGTCCTACAGGTTCTGGTAAAACCACATTAATTAATTTATTAATGAGATTTTATGAGATTGATAGTGGAAAGATAAAAGTTAGTAAGATAGATACAAGAGATATATCTAGAAAAAGCCTTAGAACAAACTTTGGAATGGTTTTGCAAGATACTTGGCTAAAATCAGGAACTATTGCTGATAATATTAGGTATGGTAATCCTGATGCTAGTGATGAAGAAGTAATAAAAGCTGCAAAGGATGCCCATGCTCATAGCTTTATAAGAAGATTGCCAAATGGTTATGATACATTTATATCTGGCAATGCCTCGGATTTATCTCAAGGCCAGAAGCAGCTGCTTAGTATTGCAAGGATTATGGTATCAGTTCCCCCTATGTTAATACTAGATGAGGCTACGTCATCTATAGATACAAGAACTGAAATACAAATTCAGGAGGCCTTTGCAAGAATGATGGAAGGGCGAACCACATTTATTGTTGCCCATAGACTTTCTACTATTCAAGGATCAGATGTAATATTAGTATTGAAAGACGGAAACATAATAGAAAAAGGAAGCCATAGTGACTTGTTAGAAAAAGAGGGCTTCTATTATGACCTTTATAATAGTCAATTTGCAGGGTTAAAAGGAATCTAGTATAATGAACCCTCTAATAGTTTGATTTTAACCTGAATATTTAATCTAAAAGAATATTAACCTCCTTAAGTAGACAAGGAAATAATTAAATCTACTTAAGGAGGTTTTTTTACGAAAATATAGGAGGAATTTATATAAAATGACAGAATTTATATAAAATTGTAACAGACCAGGCAACTAAAATTGCTTTCAAAAACACATTAAAATATAGTATAATTGTGGTTCCTTCCCAAACAATACTATCATTAATTCTTGCCTCTGTTTTAAATAGTAAGATTAGAGGGAAACTTTTATTTAGAACAGTATTTTTTCTTCCAACTCTTACTTCTAGTTCTGCATTAACCTTAATTTTTATGTTTATGTTTAGCACAACTGGTCCAATCAATGGATGGAGCTAAAGCTATTCAAAAGTTTTTATACATAACATTACCTTATCTAAAGCCCATGACCGGTTACGTATTATTAATGGGTATAATAGGAACATTACAAATGTTTGACCAAGCTTATATATTTAGTTTTCAATAAGTATTTCCTAGTTGGTGTACGCATGGACGGAGAAAAGTAGCAGTTCTAATCTACTACTATAATAAAAGTAAAGATTATTATGTAAATCCTTCTAAAATAAAGACACCTCAAATTATGATATAATTTGAGG
>CAZXSM010000108.1:0-4969 GCA_964643255.1 uncultured Lachnospiraceae bacterium | reverse complement strand
TACAATTATTTATAGATGAAAGAAGATCCTTATAGGATACTCAAAGATTTAACATAAATTAAAAATTGAATAAAATTTTAAAGCTAGGAGAAGAATATGGATAGAAATAGAGTTAAGTCAGTTAACAATGTATTTTTAATAACAGTATTATTTTCTATTATAGGCTCTTATATAAATGGATTTATATTAACCCTTACAGATAATTTTATAGTTATACTATTAAGTTCCCAGATAATATTAATTTTACCATCTTTAATTTATATAGTTAGATATGGGTTAAATATAAAAGAAGAGATTAGATTTAATAAAATGAGCATTGGTAATATTGTTTTATTGATTGTATTCTCTTTTTTAATTATACCAGTAATGACTTTTATAAATGCAATATCTATGTTGTTTGTAGAAAATCAAACAACAACAGTGATGCTAGATGTGGTATCACAAAACGGCTTATTTTTTAGTATTATTATGGTAGCTTTAATACCTGCAGTATTTGAGGAATCCGTATATAGGGGTGTGTTTTATAATGAATACAGGAAAACAAACCCTTTGCAAGCAATATTCCTTAGTGCATTTCTTTTTGGTATTATTCATTTAAATTTTAACCAATTTGCTTATGCATTTGCTATGGGAATTATATTTGCATTAATTATTGAGGCTACAGACTCAATCTTATCCGCAATGATTATACATTTTATTATAAATGGATCATCTATTTTTACTTTATATATTTCACCTAAATTAATAAATTTACTTGAGGAGATTGCTGGTTCTCAATTACTTGGAGAAGATTTTAGTTTTGAAGAATATTTAGGAGATATAACACAAAATCTTGATCAGTTTTTAAATTTTTCCTATATAATACAAAATTATTTATTGCCAGCTATCGTAAGCGGGATATTGGCATTTCTTGTATATAGGACAATTGCAAGAAATACAGGTAGGTGGGAATATATAAAAGATATCTTTAGAGGTAAACAAAAAAAAGGAAAGCTAATAAGTGGAAGTTTGGTTTTAGGGATTATTATTTGCATTGGGCTTATGATTTTAAATGAAATTACTTAACTTTAAAACTGGATAACTTACAGATGAGATTATATAAAGGAGGACACTATGGAAGATAAAATATATGAATTAATAATAATAGGTTCAGGAGCAGCTGGAATAACAGCGGGTATTTATGCTGGACGAGCAATGATTGACACATTAATGATTGAAAGATTAGGAGTTAGTGGTGGACAAATAGTCAAAACCTATGAAATTGATAATTATCCCGGATTACCAAACATTTCAGGATTACAACTAGGAGAAAACTTACAAAGTCATCTTGATCAATACGATTTAGATCATGTTACTGGTAATGTAACAGACTTCCTAATAAAAGATAAGATAAAAGAAGTAACTTTAGACAATGACAAGGTTTATAAAGGTAAGACTGTAATAATTGCAACAGGAGCAGATCCTAGAAAGTTAAACATTCCTGGAGAAGAGAGACTTCTAGGAATGGGAGTATCATATTGCGCAACTTGTGACGGAGCATTTTTTAGAAATAAAACCACTGCTATTGTAGGTGGTGGTGACACTGCAGTTGAAGATGCTTTATTTTTAGCTAGAATTTGTGAGAAGGTATATCTTATTCATCGTAGAGATGAGTTTAGAGCAACTAAAATTTATGTTGAAAAAGCTAAAAATTCACCTAATATAGAAATCATTACAGATAGTGAAGTAGAAGAAATAATGGGTGAAGAACAGGTTAAAAAAATAAAGGTAAAGAATAATAAAACAAATAAAGTGAATGAAATAGATGTGGATGCCATTTTTATAGCTATTGGTAACAAGCCAAACTCAAAGGTATTTGAAGGAAAAGTAGCTATGGACAAGAATGGATATATAATTGCTGAAGAAGATGGGCATACAGATATATCGGGTGTATTTGCAGCAGGAGATGTTAGGACCAAAAAACTAAGACAGGTTATAACTGCAGCTTCAGATGGAGCTAATGCTATTAGTTCAGTGGAAAAATATTTAAATGAATTAGAATAGTACAGGATAAATTCCCTTAGATACCATAATATGTGAAAATTTAATACAAATTCGTAATAAACATTAAAAAGATTAAGCTTTTTGTTGACAGTATAGAGATGTTTTGTTATAATTTATTTGAAGTTGTTAATACTTTTGTAACATCTTCAAAAATTATGAAACAATTTTATTTAAAATTACGAATGAAGAGAGTTACTTATAACATATATGATTGAACTCGTTTTTTTGAGTATGTAGTATTTAAGTGGAGGTTAATGTACAATGTATCGTAAAAAAGTCTTTAAAGCATCATTATGTATATCAGCTGTATTGGTATCCTTAGGATTATCTCATGAAGTAAGTGCATCAACAAATGTTGGGTCTGATGTTGGTATTGCAGGTATTACACCAGTTATTCAAAGTTATTATTCTGCCAACTCAGAAGAAGAATATGGAGAAGCAGAAGAATACTTAATGGACTTACTTATACAACTAGATCAAGTTAAGGGATCGAAATTAACAGAAGTTATTTCACCTTATGTAAATTTAGGAATATCTATAGCTAATGATTTTGTTAATATAAGAACTGAGCCTAACGTAGAAAGTGAAATAGCTGGTAAGCTTTATAGCGGCTGTGCAACTGATATTCTTGAGAGAGAGGATGATTGGGTTAAAATAAAATCAGGTAATGTAGAAGGTTATATTAAGTCTGAATTTCTAGCTATAGGAAAAGATGCAGAAGGAATAATAGAAGATGTAGCAGACAAATATGCAACAATTAATACCCAAACACTTTATGTTAGAGAAGAACCAACTACTGATTCTGATATAGCAACAATGGTTCCACTAGGTGAAAAATATTACATAGAAGAAGAACAAGAAGAATGGGCTAAAATATCTATAGATGATATAAGTGGTTATGTGGCTAAAGATTACATAGATATAGATGTAGAGTTTGATTATGCTATTTCAATAGAAGAAGAACAAGCAAGAATTGCAGCAGAAGAAGCGGCAAGAAGAGCTGAAGAAGAAAGATTAGAGCAATTAGCAAGAGAAGAAGAAGCCAGAGCGGAAGCTAGCAGACGAGAAGCAAATAGGCAGACTTCCACCAATACCAATACCAATACCAATACCAATACACAAACACAGGCAGCTACTAGTGCTCCTAAAAAGACACAAGCTCCAGCGGCGCCATCTACAAGTTCACAAGGAACAGCTAGAGGACAAGAGATAGCTAATTACGCACTTAACTTTGTAGGAAACCCATATAAATATGGCGGGACAAGTTTAACTAATGGAGCAGATTGCTCTGGATTTGTATGGTCAGTGTATAAACATTTTGGTTATTCTATACCAAGAACTTCTAGTGGACAAGGGTCAAGTGCGGGATATCAAGTAAGTGTTAACGATCGTCAGCCTGGTGACATAATTGCTTATTATGGACACGTAGGAATATATATAGGAAATAATAAGATTGTTCATGCAAGTAATGAAAAGACAGGAATAAAGATTAGTACTTACAATTATAGATCCATAAGAAGTGTAAGAAGAGTAGCAAAATAATTTAAATGATATAATAATTAGATAGTGATTTAAGGGATATAAATATAGTTATATGTAATAACTATATTTATATCCTTTTTTTAATAAATATATAGTTCAAAGATTAGGAGAGTATTTGTTAACAGTTATTTAAGATTATTAGAAAATAGCTTATATTCTCTGAATATTTAAAGATATTTCAGAAAATAGTCTTATGCTGGATTTGTTAAAATCTTTCTGGAAATATAGCAAGATGCACAAAAGTTAAAATAAATATACTATTAACAAAAAACTAAAAAGAAGTTAACCACATTTCCAGAAAGTTATCCACATTTCAAACCTTGAATATCACGAGTAAGGAAGTTATCAACTGAGTTATCCACACTATCCACAATTTTTAACCACAATTGTCGAACTGAAAATTTTTGTCAAGGGGAAAATCTGTTTTGTTAATAATTATGAAAACCTGATTATATTTTAACATAGCAAATTCAGTTAAATAATATAATAATTAAAACACATGCAATATAAAAAGAAATTGAGGAATAATTCCATTATAAAGGTTTGATATAAGAGATAGTTAAAAGAAAGTAAAATTTATGTATTCTTGTAACAGTGATAAGCATATGCTATAATTAAATTAGGTAATATTTTGAAAAACTTATGACTAATTACTAGAGTTTATCTAGTCTTAGTAAATAAAATGAAAAAGGAGTGATTTTTATGCGTTTTATTATTAGCGGTAAGAATCTAGACGTTACAGATGGACTAAGAACTGCTATTTACGAAAAGTTTGGAAAACTAGAGAGATATTTTACTCCTGAAACAGAAATTCAAGTAACTTTAAGTGTGGAAAAGGAAAGGCACACTATAGAAGTTACAATACCAATGAAAGGTACTATCATAAGAGCTGAACAGACAACAGATGATATGTACACTTCAATTGATGCTGTGGAGGAAGTAATTGAGCGTCAATTAAGAAAGTATAAGGGCAAACTTATTGCAAATAAGCAAGCTTCAAAGAGTTTTAATCAAGCATTCTTAGATTCCATGAAAGAACAAGAAGAGGAAAAAGAAGGCGAAGATGAAATCCAAATTGTAAGAAGTAAGAGGTTTGCAATGAAACCTATGTTTGCAGAAGAAGCTTGTATTCAAATGGAGTTGTTAGGACATAACTTTTTCGTTTTTATTAATGCAGAAACTGAAGAAGTAAATGTAGTATATAAAAGAAAAAAGAAAAACACTTATGGTTTAATTGAACCAGAATATTAATCAAAATAGTACAATTCCGAAGTAGTACACTACTTCGGAATTTTTTTGAAAAAATCAATAAATATTTGTTTTGAATTATGGTACAATTATAATGGATAGCAATAAAAATGTAATTAGCCAATATATTACATTA
>CAZXSM010000107.1:0-5129 GCA_964643255.1 uncultured Lachnospiraceae bacterium | reverse complement strand
TGCTAATAAATTGTTCTTTATCTTCATCTATATATCTTTTATGTTTTGAATTAATGCTAATTATACAAAAAAACAAGGTAATAATTAAAAGTATGGATATTATTGTCTTCCACTTATTAAGTATTTTCAATGTAACCCCTTCTTTCTCATAAGTAATAGTTGAGTCTAATGATGCGAATTGAATTTTAAAATACTACAGTATTATTCCAATATTTTTATTGAAGTTAAAGGTATTTGAAATGATTGTTCATTAAAGGTTACAGAGACTGAAATATCTTTATAGCTCTTCTCTAAGTCCTTAATTGAATTAAAACTATCTTTGTATATGCCAGACTGTGAAAAATTATCATCTTTTCCTTGCATATCAATAGTCGTACCTTTAGTAAAGTTGGGTCTTGTAATATAAATAGTCGAAATTAATACTAATATGACAACTGGTATTACAATTTTCAAAAGATTGTTTTTCATAATGATCTCCTATAAATAATTTCCATTTCGCTCTATAATACAAAATTCAAACGATATTTATCTATTAAGGTACATTTTAAATGTTAAATAAAAATATATATTATATTCATTCTCATATTGAAATTTATATTGCTTTTTTTATCGTAACCCTACTACTAATTCAGTGTTTATAAGATTTTATATTACCCCTGGGTCAAGTATAGAAAAGGTACTTTTATCGCAATCAATCTCTGCCATAGCACCATATGGTAAACACATCATTGGCTGATTATGTCCAAACGACATATTATAGATAATAGGCAAATCAAAAAGTTCTAATTCTAAAATAACCTTCATAATAGTTTCCTTGTACTCTTCATAATATTTTTCTTGATATGGTTTCCCAAAAATTATTGCTTTTGCCTTTTGTAGTATCCCTTGACTTCCATAGTTCCTAAGCCAGTATTCTATATAACTTGGCTCTGGCATGTCTTCTGATGTTTCAAAGAATAGAATAGCATCTTCAAATATTTCATTTGATGGCCAAAGTGATGTACCTTTAATCATCTCCATCACTTCAATACATCAACCAATCAAATGACCTTTAACTATGCCATTACCTTGCAAAAATTCATACTCTTGATTTTTAATCATATTTTTTCAATAAAAGCATTACTTTCAAACCATTCTACCCTTTGATCTGTCCATTCTTTAGCTATTGGTATTATTCCAATGGGACTATTCTCAAATAGAACCTTTTTTATCCAATATGAGGTATAATCAAACACTTTAACATTTTCTGCAAATTCAGCAAGAATAGATGCTCCATAAAAACTTGAAAGATTTGCTTTTAGACACATGAAGTGTGTGATAGTAGTATCTGAGTACCCTATCCATACTCCTATTAACCAAATATAAATATTTCTTCAATAGGAGTATTTACTGCTCTTGAAATATATATAGCAAGTTTTAATGAAGGATTATATTTAGCAGATTCAAATCTCATTATTGTTTCTCTTCTTACGCCAACGATATCTGCAAGTTGTTCTTGTGTTAGTTCCTTTAATTGTCTATATCTTTTTAGCTTACAAATGAATTTACCCATATTATTTTTCCTCTAATATATTTCAATGTATCTTTCATCCTCTTTACTTGCATTAATTCTACCAATAAAGAACCATGAAAAGAAACAAAAAAAACTAACATAACCTAAATATGAATAATCTCCTGTATAAAAATATAACAAACTCTTAAATCCAATTAACCCAAAGATTCCAAAATAAAACTCTTTTTTTATCATACTAAAAACCCCCATTATGATATGTATATGTATCATAAACATGCTATATATATACATCACATTAGGTTTCTTTTATTGAAATTATAAACCGATATATTTGGTAGTACTATAATAATAAAAATATCTTATTATGTTTTTATTCATTTTTATTATGCTTATGTATATAACTACGACGCCAAGTATAAAATATGTTCATCTCTTTATAAATTATTTATTTCACATAATAATAAGAAAGTGCAGATAATTTAGTTTAATCTTCTCTCGTATCTTTGTATAACTTGCCTAATAAGCTATACTGCACAGAACATAATATCATTACAGCACCAGCAAGTAATGGTTTTATTAAATAGTAATTAATATCAGCTACATATATAGACAGAATCACTATAACGGGATTAATAACAATAAGAAATTTAAACATATTAATATTTTTTTTCATAAATAATCTCCTCCTAAATTTAGCTACACAATCTTATACAACTGCAACGCCGTTAATAAATGATGTCTCTTAGATAATTATACTTGTTCAGTTTAGTTCTTAATTCTTTTCAATACACTTGAAAAAAGGTTTCTAATTCGTTCTGCTATATAGCTTGTTATTTGCCTATAAAACTTTGCAAATACCACAGATATTATTAAAAGAATAAATATTCCTGCAATAAATTGAATTTCTATGGTAATAATTCTCCTCTCTAATTCTAATAACAAAGAATATAATTACTTCGTACTTTTTTTACTTTGATAACCTTGTTCAGTTCGTCTTTTATAAAAACTACGCACTATTTAATTTCTGCAAAAATCTCATGTATGTTTCCATCTGGGTCAGCAAATAGTGCTGTTCTTTGATCCCAAGGCATATCTTGTGGTTCATGAATAGAAGTTGCTCCTTTAGAGATTAACTCCTTAAATGATTCGTCAACATCATTAGGGCTTTCACATGGGAAAGCAAGTTCAAAGCCCTGTCCAAATGACTCTTTCCTATATTCGCTACTGTACTCATACATAACATCTCTCATGCAAATAGCAAATCTTGCTCCATCGTTTTCAAACTCAACATAATTACCAAGGTCATTTTCAATTTTGAATCCGAGGACTTGATTATAGAACTCTTTCATTTTATCTATATCATTTGTCCAAATCGTAATAAGACTAATTTGTGCTTTCATTGTATATTTTTCCCCCTTCTTAATCTAACATATAGTTCGCTTTAATCTACCCTTATGTCATATTTTATAAAGAATGTGACATATGAGCTACCTAAGATAATCCTGGTTTTAGAAGTTATTCTATCAACTGTAGTAAATCCATAAGTTTTGAATTTGTTGTCCAATAAATATTATTCATATACAAAATATATTCTTCTGAATCTTCATTAGACTGAAAAACATCAGCAGTAGCAAGTGTAGATTCACTTTTCATATATCTAATACTCATATCAATTTTGGTTAATTTTCTACTATATGGCGAGAATAATCCAACAAAAAAATTATCTGCTTTAACTACAAAGCCACCATATGATACAAGTTTAATTAATCTTTCATCAAATGGATGTGACACTAACTTGTCTTCAGTAACAATATCAATACTATCTACTTTGTCAACCGTGATAATATTGTCTCTTATGTATCTATCTGTATCCAACAACCAATATAGACTAATGACAAGAATAAAAAATACTATTATCGTTATATTTTTCTTTTGATATTTCATCTCATGCCTGCCAAATTATAAATACTATTTAGTTGCACATTTTTATACCTTACGCTATACTTTGCTCAAAGTATGGCATAGCATTATTCCTTCAAAGTTCTAACATTTCTAAATATTTTTTATATAATGAAACTGCTATAAAATATATCAAAACTATAATATTTATTTGAATTGGTACAAATAGCAATTGGCTTGAAGACCAAAAATATGCTGAGGAAAAAATGGAGATTAAATAGTTTATGAAAAAAAGAACTATAAAAAGCATAAAATGTATAGTTAAAAAATGTTTTAAATTATCTTTTTCTTTTTTTACTGTAGTTTTTATCAGATAACCCAATAAGATTAATATGATTAAGATTTCAAGAAAGCCTGTGATTTTCGAAATGCTTGAAAGATATTCAAATTGATATTTTTCTATAGTTCCTCCTAATGAATTTTTATCAATATAGTGCGACTTAGCTCCTGCAAAAAATACATAAACTATATTAACTAAAGAGAATAGTATTAAATATAGTTTTAAAAATTTATTTCTTTTTAAATTCTCTGTAAGTTTATTCATACTAAAACCTCACTTTTTTTGATTATTGACCTTTTAATACCTCTACGACCCTATTTTGCTAAAAAATTCGTATAGTATAAATTTTATTTTCTTTGACTTATAAGCTGAACTCTGGAGGTCAATGCACATTTATTTTCTACTGATTTTATATCAACCGTTATCTCATCTCCAACTTCAAAATCATTATAATTCAAGTCAGTAACCTCTTCAGTTTCATTATCAGCATAAATAAAATACATATCTGGTGATTCACAGTTTATATAACATTTTTCACCTAACATACTATCCTTATCTAAGCCTTTTACAACGAATCCCTGAACCTCATCTATAATTTCTAAAATCTCTGCATTAACTCCCACATAGACTGTATTTTCAGCTTTATTACAAGCTGATATTGTAAATGATAAAACAATTAATATAGCTATGCTTAATATTTTTTTCACCTATACTCCTCCCCTTATATTATAGATTTCACTTATATATTTTATATGTTTTCAACCAATTTGTTTAATCTATGTTTATTATTTGGAAAGTGATATGATTTCCTCTATAGTTTCTTTCCAATCAGGATTCTTTATTTTCAAAAATTTACCATCAAATTGATGAGGAACGGTAATATAGTCTCCCCCCATTGTATGAATTATTAGGTATACTTCTTTTTCACTTTTCTTTACCATTATTTCATATCTTACACCATCAGAAGAACTAACTTTTGAAGATAATATTTTTCTATAATCACTTTCAACTATTAAGTTTTCAAGCTTTTCTATCTGGTCTTTATTTAAAACATACTCTACTCGTTCATCATTTTGAAAATTCCATCTTGTTAAATACACAAGTTTATTATTTGTAATCTCATTTACATATTCTATGTCACTACCAGAAACTTGTAAATTTATATTTATATATATAATTAATCCAACTACTAATAAGAAAGTAATAATGATATTTTTTTATTTTTCAAGTTTTCATCTCCTCAATGTTTTTTCTTGATACACTTTTCTACCATCATGCAATCCTTATATCTAATTATAACATTATTTATCAATCTTTATAACCATATTGGTGCTTTTACTAATTCTCAGAAATCAATATCTAAATTGCTAATATTTT
>CAZXSM010000106.1:0-5203 GCA_964643255.1 uncultured Lachnospiraceae bacterium | reverse complement strand
TTGAACAAGAGAGAAATATGGTATATAATGTAATCTAACTATAGGTCAAAATACCCCTTTTAAGGGAGCTTTGATTTTGTATAAATAAAACATCTATACCATAACATAAGAGGAGAGTATATATGAAAGGTAATTCAAAGAAAGAAAATCAGGGGTCTAAATTAAAAAAAATCGACATCAGCTTTATAAAAAATCTTTTTAACTTTAACACAATTCAAGATAGATTGGTTATGTACCTAGTAGTACTTGCTGTTGTACCAATTGTTATTTTTATATTATTTAACAGCTTCTTTATGAGAATGAATTATAGTAATAAAGTTGAAGATAACAATGTAGAGTTTGCTAATTCAGTCTCTGCACAAGTGGAATCTTTTATTGGACAAAGCTATGCAATGACTGAACAACTTGCTTTAAATAAGGGTATTGCAGGTTTTAATCCAGAAGACCAAAAAGATGTAATAATGAGTGTATCTAATAATCAAGACTACTTAGAGCTAGTGTATGTGCAAGGGTCTGATGGTGTACAGACGGCTAGTTCAGGTGAAGAATTAGAAGAAGGCGACCTATCAGGCCGCGAGTGGTTTGCTAAAACCTTAGATAAGGGTAAGGGATATGTAAGTTCATCCTATTACTCTACTAACACTAATATGCCTGTAATAACAGTGTCAGCACCGGTCTATGATGATAATGAAGAAGTAGTAGGTGTTGTTGCATCAGATATAAAGTTTTCTGAAATTCAAAATCTAGTAGATAATTTAAGTCAAGGTAGCAAAACTGCATTTGTTCTTGATAGTAATGGAGCAGTTATTGCTTATCCAAGTAAGTCTCAGGTTTCTGGATTTAACAATTATAAGACAGGCAAAAGACTTGTTCTAAAAACTGATGAAAATGGGGATGCAGTTTTAGATGACTCGAATAATCCAGTAGTAGAGGAAGAAAATATAGAAGTTTCTAAAGACTTACAAAAGGTTGTAAGTGCTGCCTTAAGTGGTAAAATAGGAACTGATAACTTTAAAGATAATAACGGCGTAAAGATGGTTGGTGCTTATCAAACTATTGAAATGCCAGGTGATTCAGATGATTGGGCAGTAGTAACTATAGAAAGAAGCTCTGCTGCAATGAGATTTATAAAAGTAGGTCAATTACTTAGTGTGATTTTTCTTGTTATCGCAGTTCTTGTTATAGTATTTGTTGCTAAATCTAGAGTTGCTAGCACAATATATCCAATAACTAGAGCTTCTGAATCTTTACAAGCTATTGCAGAAGGGAACTTCTTAGTTGATATAGATGAAAACATGTTAACAAGAAAAGATGAGATTGGATTAATTGCAAGAAGTATCCTTACCCTTAGAGAATCACTAAGTAACTTGGTAAGTCAGATATTTGCCGAAGCAGATAACATCCAAATTAAGGTTGATGATGTTATGGTTGATATAAGTCAATTAAATAGCAATCTTGAAGGCATATCAGAGACAACTATTCAATTATCTTCTAATACAGAAGAAACAGCTGCAGCTTCAGAGCAAATGACAAATACAGCTCAAGAAATTGAAAAAGCGGCTCAATCAATTACAAAGAATTCAGAAAGAGGAACCCTTACTTCTAATGAAATCAGTGAAAGGGCACAGAATACAAAGACCTTTGTAGAAACATCTATTGAAAGAGCATCTAAAGTCTTAGTTGAATCCAAAGAAGATCTTGCTAAAGCTTTAGAAGAAGTTAAAGTTGTTGAACAAATCAATGCGATTTCTACTTCCATTATGGAAATCACAAAACAAACAAATCTACTATCTCTAAATGCATCTATAGAAGCAGCAAGAGCTGGAGAAGCGGGTAGAGGATTCTCTGTAGTAGCAAGAGAAATCGGTAAATTAGCAGAAGAATCACAATTAGCAGTTATAGAGATTAAGGATGTAACAACTCAAGTGATAGATGCGGTAGACAACTTGGCTAATAGTTCTAATAAACTTATGACCTTCGTATCTAACGATGTTGATGAGGATTATAACAATATGTTAAATGTAGCAAGTGAATATAATAATGATGCTAACTTTATAGATGATTTAGCTACTGACTTTAGTGCTACTTCTGAAGAGTTGTTAGCTTCAATCGAGAATCTACTTGTTGCAATAGACGGTGTATCAGTTGCAGCTAATGAAAGTGCTAGCGGAACAACGGAAATCACCGCTCAAGTTTCTGAAGCTAGCGTTGAATCCAATAATGTTGTAGACAAGGTAGAAGATACAAAACGAAGCTCTGATAAGCTAAGAGAAGAAGTATCGAAACTAACATTTGAATATAAATAATTATTCTTGGGTTAATATAGTAAAGTAAAGGTATAGGATTTTAACTAGATTTTTAAAAAATACATACATATATAATATAGATTTTAAAGACTCCTTCCTATTAAGAGATAAAACTCATAATAGGGAGGAGTTTCATCTTGAAAGAAATCACAAGCATATATATAATAAAAAGAAATTGCGAAACATCTTATACTCTTATCGGAGTTATTATTCCTAACTCCTATTGGAAGACTTGAGTTTCGCAATAAACTAATAATAAAAGTTGTGAGAGGATGAAAGAGAAATAATGGAAGATTATCATATAGATGTAGAAAATAGCTTGTTAAATAAATTCCGAGAAAGTATCTGGGACAAGTTCATACAGGGATTAAAAGACTATGAGCTTGTTAAAGAGGGAGAAAAAATTGCTGTATGTATTTCTGGTGGAAAGGACTCTATGCTTATGGCAAAACTGTTTCAGGAATTAAAAAGACAAGGAGACATATCCTTTGAACTAGTATATCTAGTTATGGATCCAGGATACAATTCAGAGAACAGACAACTTATAGAAAGTAACTCAGCTAAGTTAAATATACCCATTAAAATTTTTGAATCAGATATCTTTGAAACTGTTTTTCATATAGATAAGTCGCCCTGCTATCTATGTGCTAGGATGCGAAGGGGTTATCTCTATAACAATGCAAAAAAACTAGGGTGCAACAAGATAGCCTTAGGCCATCATTATGATGATGTAATAGAGACCATATTAATGGGAATGCTATATGGAGCCCAAGTACAGACTATGATGCCTAAGTTATATAGTAGAAACTTTGAAGGGATTGAGCTTATTCGTCCCCTATATCTAATTCGAGAAAATGATATTAAGGAGTGGCGTGACTATAATGACTTATATTTCCTCCAATGTGCTTGTAAGTTCACACAGACATGCTCATTAGAAGATGGAGATACATCATCTAAACGGAGAGAGATAAAAGAGCTTATTGGAAAAATAAAGGTGAATAATCCCAATGTAGAGACAAGTATATTCAGAAGTGTGGAGAATGTAGATATAGATAATCTTGTGGCAAATAAGCAAGATGGAATTAAGCATATGTTCACAGAGGACTATTAAATAAGAATTTTAAAGAAAAAATATATTACAAAACTATTAAATTAATGAAATATAATTACAGAATAAATAAACTCTTTTCTCAAAAACTAAGGCAAACTTTATCACAATAAAGTGTAAATCATGAAAAAAAGCTACTTTTTAAGGAATAATTGAATAAAATATGAAATTTGGTTTAAAATATTTAATAATTAGTTAACAATTAGTTAAACAAATGCTATACTATTTTGACAAGGATTCTTAGTTTTTAAATAAAACTTTGTACAATCTTTATTGGGATGGAAGAATATGGGTCAACACTTATGGTCTAACTACCGAAAATAGAGAAATCATATTGACTCCCCTCCTTAAGATGCTATAATCCTTACTATGCCTAAAGGGAAAATAACAGATATTACCATAACTGGTAATAAAAATTTAAGGAAAGAGGTTTATTTATTTATGCAAAAATATCACTCGTTTCTTAATAGGATAAAAGGTAATCTTAACGATGTATTTTCAGTTAAGGTAAGTAAATTTAAAAATGGAACAATAAGCGTTGCTTATATATTAGCAGCAACTTTACTTGTCCTTAGTCCTAATTCTATGACTGGCACAAAATTTAGTGCTGTAGTAAAGAGCCAAGCAGCTCCTAATCAAACCATAGAACAAGAAACAGAACATGCAGCAATAATTCAAACTGACAATCAAGATGATTTTCTAACAGAACTAGAGGGCAATCAGTTATTGCAAATGCAAAAAGAAAATGAAGAAGTAAAAGAACTAGTAACACAAAAATCGTTTATAGCTCCATTAGAAGGTATGGGAGTTCAGGCACAGGACCATGCTTCTAATATAAGTGTTAATTTAGAAACACTAGCTAGCGAAGAAGAGTTATTAGAGAAATCTGAAACTAAAAATAATAATATAGAAATAAATGAAGAAATTCAGATAGACATTGCAGAGTATATCAATGTTACTGAAGAAGAAGAGCTAGAAGCCTATGAAGAAAAAGCCAAAGCTGTACAAGAAGCTGCAAGAATAGCAGCAGAAGAAAAAGCTGCTGAAGAGGCAAGAATAGCAGCAGAGGAAAAGGCAGCGGAAGAAGCAAGAATAGCTGCTGAAGAAGCTGCGGCCAAGGCGAAAGCAGAAGAGGAAGCCAAGAAAAAGGCTGAGGCTGAAAGAAAAGCAGCTGAAGTATCATCATATTCAGTTGGAAGTTATAGCAACAATGAAGTTGCTATATTAGAAAGAATAGTAGAGGCAGAAGCGACAGGGGGAGACGTTAAGAGTAAAATCCTAGTTGCTAATGTAATATTAAACAGAGTAAACAATAGTATTTTCCCTAATACCATCGAAGGAGTAGTATTCCAAAAAGGACAATTCTCTCCTATAAGAGATGGAAGATATTACTCAGTATCAATAACAAGTTCTACAAAAGAAGCAGTAAGCAGAGCACTACAAGGTGAAAATTATTCCGATGGCGCTCTATACTTCGCAGCAAGAAAGGCTGCCTCACAGAAAAATATGAGATGGTTTGATAATAACCTAACTTATTTATTTAATTATGGTGGCCATGAGTATTTTAAATAAGATACTGAGAAAATGAATATGTAAGAAAAAAGACCTGCCGAAAAGGCAGGTCTTTTTTGCAGTGTATGACAATTGTGATAAATTGTTTAAAATACCTATTGAAGAAGAACACACTAAAGTGATATAGTAATAATTAACAAAGATGTACAACAAATAAAACAATAAAATAAAGAGGATGAGAAAATATGAATGTATTATACAAAAGTACCCGCAGTAA
>CAZXSM010000105.1:0-5274 GCA_964643255.1 uncultured Lachnospiraceae bacterium | reverse complement strand
AAGTATAAAATATTGATGGTAATGCAGTCTTGGCGGAATTGGTATACGCGTTAGACTAAGGATCTAATCCGGGCTTAACTGGGTACGGGTTCAAGTCCCGTAGACTGCATTAGTATTTTAATAAATTATGTATGAAAATCCTCCAAGTTAAAATAAAAACTTAACCTGGAGGATTTCTGTATGGGAGACAGTTTAATTTGCCTTGTATTAAGCAATCAAATTAAAGTAATTATTTGATCTTATGAGATCACAATAAATATCATAAAGTACATCATTTAGGATACAATACCTTTGTTATATGGAAATCAATATTTAGTAAAATAAAGTATACACATAGTGTCTTTTGTATAATATGTGTAAAGATAATTATGAATAGATAAAACTGTAAACCTAGTGTATAAATATAATTTAGAACTTGGACTAGCACCCCTTTTTTTGTCAATCATTAAAATTAAAAGTTATATTGCTAATAAATCTAATAAGCACTATAATGCATATACAAATGATTCAACAAGGAGTAAATCATTTACAATTATGACAAATAATATTTATATAGAGGGAGACAGCAAGTTATGGCATATTTACACATGAATTTGAAATCAGATAGAATCAATCAAAGCATAGAGTTTGATGTTGTTCTGCCAACATTATCTGAAGAGGCAGAGATAGAGCAACCTTATATGACCTTATATTTTCTTTGTGGATATAGTGGAGGTTCCAGAGAGACTTTGACATTTATGAATATGCAAATGTTCGCATTAAAGCACAAGATTGCATTAGTATTAGTAACAGGAGACCGTTCTTTTTATATTGATAAAAAAGAATTGGGAGAAGAGTATGGTAAGTTTGTAGGCGAGGAATTAGTAGAAATGACTCGAAGCCTTTTGCCCCTGTCAAACAAAAGAGAAGATACATTTATTGGAGGAATTTCTATGGGAGGATATGGTGCACTTATTAATGGACTACACTATAGCCAGACCTTTGAAAAGATAATTATGCTTTCACCAGCACTAGAGATTGATAAGCTTATGAACAAAGGAAACTTCCCTGTTAGCAAGGGCAAATTGCACATGCTTTTTGGAACAGAAGAGGAGCATCTTTCATCAATATGGAACCCTCGTAAAGAAATAAAAGACAAGTTGGAAAAGGGAGAAAGAATACCAGACTTGTTTTTAAGATGTGGTAAAGAAGATGAATTTGTTAGTGAAGAGAACCAATTATTTTTAAAATTTTTAGAAGAAGAAGAGTTAGAAATTGACTTCGAGGAAACTCATGGTAATCATGATTTAGAGTATTGGTATAGGATGATGGAATCCGCTTTTTCATTTATAGCACCAATACAGTAGAGAAAGGACAGAATATGGCATTAGCTGAAATGAATTATAAATCTTTAAGTTTATCAAGAGAAGTTTCTCTTGTTGTGTTTTTACCATCTAATGATGGATGGGCAAATGCACAAATGCCTTTTAGGACCTTGTATTTCTTGCCAGGATATGGAGCCGGAGCAAGGGATACAGCTACATTATTAAGTATACGTCGCTGGTCCATGGAACAAGGAATTGCAGTTGTAATTCCTGATGGAGAAAACTCCTTATATGAGAATTATTCAGATAAGATTAATAAGTATAGTGATTTTGTTGGAAAGGAAATTGTAGAAGTTACACGTAAGATATTTCCCCTTTCTAAAAAGAGAGAAGACACATTTATTGGTGGATATGATATAGGTAGCCATGGAGCTGTAGTAAATGGTTTAAGATATATAGAAAACTTCAGTAAAATTGTCTTGCTATTACCTGTACTGGATTATTATAAATTACTAGACCAATCTAAACCAAGCTTTGAAAAAGATTTTCTTGATTCAGTTTATATCAATGAAGAGTCCTATAATTTAGGTGATAAAAAGGCCCTTAATGCTTTAATAAATAATTCTAAGGATGAGAAAAGGCTAGTAGATTTATTTATAGGAATGACAGAGGAGGAAGGATATTTTAATAAGGAAACTGATAAAATTATTCCTCTTCTTAAAGAAAAAGGATGTTATATAGAACAAGTAAGATTAGAAGAAGATAGCAATTTAGTCTTTTTAGAAAATATGATGGAACCTATGTTTTCTTTTCTAGGTAAAAAAAGAGCAATGATATGAACTACTAAGGGAAGGTAAATAGAAATGAATAAGAAAAAATCATTTGTAGATTCTATCTTGATATACTTATCTATATTAGTAGCTTTGATTATTTTGATTTTAGCTATTTTCTTGTATTCCTCTTATAATATATTAGAGGACGAAATTAAGGATTCCTCAGAGGCATTTCTGGAGATTTATAGTAATGAGTTACAAAACAATATTGATAATTTGGATCAAGTATTAATTAGTATAACTGCACAAGGGGAAGATCTAGCAAAGATTAAAAGCTACAATGAAAATGTACGTTTACTAGCTTCCATATCCTTAAGCAACTATATGCAGGAGCTCTTATCAAGACAGGATATTGCAGATGTTATTGTTATTTATGATTATGAACATAATGTTTGGCTTGATGCTATAACTACAGGATTTGATTATCAAACAAAGAATATTCTTAGAGACTATACAGCCAATGCACTTGATAATAACATCAAGAGTTTTGAGTGGGATTTTATTAATATTGATAATGAGTCTTACATATATAAAATGCTAAATGCAAATAATAGAACAATTGCTATATATAGAAATACAAACAAGTTGTTAAGAAGTGGAGTTATAGCAGAGGACATTGTAAATCGATCTATTATATTAGCTAATGATGAAGAAAAGATCAGCAATATTTGGGGTGAAGATATAGATGAACTTCAATTAGGAACTGATCTTAAAGAATTTAAAGCTAATGATTATTATAGAATGGAGGAAAGCGTAGCTGACGACCAATTAACAATGTATTGCTATACTCATAAAACTAGTATATTTCAACAAACTCATACAAGTATGTTTGTAGTTGGTGTGATTGTATTTATCACTGTATTCTTTATTTTGTTTATTTTGTTTTTTGTAAAAAAAGAAATTACTAGTCCTATGAGGATTGTTGTAGGTGCTATAGATTCAATAAAGTCTGGGAATTATCAAAAACGTATTGAAGGCGATTTTAATACAAAAGAGTTTGAAAAATTACAGCAAACTACCAACCAGATGGTTGACGAAATAGTAGAACTTAAAATTCAGACTTATGAGAGAAAAATCGAACTACAGGATATGGAATTAAAAGCTATACGCTTACAAATTAAACCACATTTTTTCTTAAATGCCCTAACTACAATATCAAGTTTGAGTAGTTTAAATAAAAATGAAGAAATTAGGACCTATATAAAGGCCCTATCCAAGAACATTCGATATATGTTTCAGGTGGGTTTTCATACAGTACCAATCAAAGAAGAAATCCAACATATAGAGAATTATTTTGAAATGCAGGAATTAAAATACCCAGGATGTGTGTTTCATATGATTGATTTACCAAGAGAATTGGAAGACTGGGAAATCCCCCAAATGCTCATTCACACTATTATTGAAAATGCATATAAACATGCAGTTTCAATAGATGATATGTTGACAATATTAATTAAAATCAGTAAACAAGTTTATAAAGGTGAGGAAATGCTACTGATTGAAATAGAGGATGATGGAAAAGGCTACCCACAAGAAGTTTTAGACTACATGAGCGGAGCCACCAAGTGGATCAGTGAAAATGGTACACGAATAGGCCTATGGAGTATTAAGAGAATTCTAGAATTAATGTATGAAAGAGATGATTTATTAATACTTGATAATATCTTGCCTCATGGATGTATTAATAGGATTTATGTACCAAAAGAAGCAAAACATGAACTAGACAAACAATCAGATGTGTAAGAATATAGAAAGAATGATGTATAATGATAAGTATTTTAATTGTAGACGATGATATTGCTACTGTTGAAGTGATCAGAGATAGAATTAATTGGAAAGGCTTGGGCATTGAAAATGTTAAGACAGCCTTTAATGTTTCTGGAGCTAGAGAAATACTTAAAACAGAAAAAATAGATATTATTATTAGTGATATAGAAATGCCTCAGGAAACAGGTTTAGATCTGCTAGAATGGGTAAGGAAAAAAGGAATAGAATGTGAGTTCTTACTATTCACTTCCCATGAAAACTTTAACTACGCGACTACAGCCATTAACTTTGAGGCGGCTGCTTATATAACTAAACCCTTTGATTTACACACTATGGAAATGAAGCTTCAAGAGATTATAATGCGTTTAGAACAAAAAAGAAGACTCAAGGAAACTAGTGAATATGGAATATTAATGAAAAAGAATCAGAGGATAATTAAAACTGAATTCTGGAAAAGCTTATTAGAAGCTGAACTTTTAGGCCCTGATAGGATTGAAACAGAAATTAAGAAACGAGATTTAGATATATCAACAAAAAGGAAATATTGTTTTATTTATACCAGATTAAGTAATACAGAAAATGATATTAATCGATATGGACAAGATGTCTTTGAGTTTATAGTGGAAGGATTTCATTCAGAGGCTCTAACAGGAATAGTTGAAAACGAAAATGTAATTAAGTTCCATGAAAATCTATTAAGCTATATTACTATTTGTGATGTAGAAGTCTATGATAAGCTTAAAGATAGGTGTGACGAATTAATAGAAACATTCAAAAAATATTTTGACACAACCTTTACATTTTGTATAAGTGATCCTCATTATCTAGCAGAAATGCCAGATAAGAAAAAGAAAATAAAAGAGGTTTTCAAATATAATCTAGATTATTATGGAAAAACATTTTATGAATACCAAATTGAAAAGCCAACTGATGAGGAAGAAAGCCATATCTTAGACATAGAAAGACTCATTACTTTAGTTAAGGCCAAAGATAAGGCAAAAATACTAAATTATATTAAGGATATATTTACAGAATTATCATCATTTAAAAAGCTAAGTTCCCATTCTCTTTATATAATAAAACAGGATATAATACAGGTAGTATATGGTGATTTGACACAAAACGGGATACAAGCTACAAAATTATTTAATGATGACATCTCTATGACTCTAGGTGATAAGGCAATAAATTCAACCATAGATATGATACGTTGGATAAATTACTTTTTAGAAAAAACTTTTGTTTATGAAGAAGAGATATCTAAAACAGACAATATTATTGATAAAATAAATAACTATATACATGACTATTACAAAGAAGATATAGGAAGAAATGAAATAGCAGAGGAATTTTTCTTAACACCTGACTAC
>CAZXSM010000104.1:0-5326 GCA_964643255.1 uncultured Lachnospiraceae bacterium | reverse complement strand
AATTATATCAGTCTAAGGAAGAGAACCGATTTTGGAAAGGAGTTTAATACATGGCTAGAGTTTATAGATTATATGTTGAAAAGAAAGAAGATTTTAGAGTAGAGGCTAAGATGTTACTGGATGAACTAAGAGACCAGCTAGGACTTAGTAACTTAGATAGTGTTAGGGTTTTGACTAGATATGATATTGAGAATATTGATGAAAGTATATTAGAAGAAGCTAAGACTAGTGTGTTTAGTGAAGTGGCCATAGATTATGTTTATGAGGAGACATTTCCTAAGAATGAAGATGATTTTGACTTTACTGTAGAATATTTGCCAGGACAATTTGATCAGAGAGAAGATGCTGCGGTTTCTTGTCTTAAGTTATTAACAGAAGATACAAATCCAATTGTAGCTGTGGCGACCACATATGTTCTTAGTGGAGATTTGTCTGATGAAGATTGTGAAAGAATAATAGATTACTGTGTAAATCCAGTGGATTCAAGAATTGCAAAAGAAGAAAAGCCACAATCTCTAGAGCCTATGTATGAAGACCCTGAAGAAATTGAAATTGTAGACGGATTTACCAGTCTTAATGAACAAGACTTAGAAGGTTTATATGAATCCCTTAACTTGGCTATGACTATGGCTGACTTTTTGCATATACAAAAGTATTATATCAGTGAAGATAGAAATCCGACAATGACTGAAATACGTGTGTTTGATACCTATTGGTCTGACCATTGTAGACATACTACATTTTCAACTGAATTAACGAATATTGAGATAGAAGACGGATATTATAAAGAACCTATAGAGGCTGCCTTACAAGGATATCTTAAAGATAGAGAAAGCCTATATAAAGATAGGGATGACAAATATGTTTCTTTAATGGATATGGCTACTCTAGGTGCTAAAAAGCTTAAAGAGATGGGCATATTAGATAACCAAGAAGAGACAGAAGAGATAAATGCATGTTCTATAATAGTGCCTATTGAAGTTGATGGAGAAAGCCAGGAATGGCTGGTTATGTTTAAAAATGAAACTCATAACCATCCTACAGAAATAGAACCCTTTGGTGGTGCAGGAACTTGTCTTGGGGGCTCAATAAGAGACCCACTATCAGGTAGGTCTTATGTATACCAAGCTATGAGAATTACAGGTGCAGCAGATCCTAGAAGGGCTTTTGATGAGACTTTAGAGGGTAAACTACCACAAAGGAAAATTGTAACAGTAGCAGCTGATGGATATAGTTCATATGGCAATCAAATTGGAGTTGCGACTGGTCTTGTTGATGAAATATACCATCCAAATTATGTTGCAAAAAGAATGGAACTAGGCGCTGTAATGGCAGCGGCACCTAGAGAAAATGTAATAAGAGAAGAGCCTCAACCAGGAGACAAGATAATATTAATAGGCGGAAGAACCGGAAGAGACGGTATTGGTGGAGCTACAGGATCTTCAAAAGCTCATACAACCGAGTCTATTGAAAAATCTGGTGCTGAAGTACAAAAGGGTAATCCTCCTACAGAGAGAAACATACAAAGGCTATTTCGTAAGCCGGAGGTAAGCCGTTTAATTAAGAAGTGTAATGACTTTGGCGCAGGTGGTGTTTCTGTAGCAATTGGAGAACTTGCAGATGGACTTATTATTGATCTAGATAAGGTTCCTCTTAAGTACCCTGGTTTAGATGGAACGGAAATTGCAATTTCAGAATCTCAAGAACGTATGGCAGTAGTAGTAGGTCCAGAAGATGTAGATGAAATATTAAGGCAAGCTGAAATAGAAAACTTAGAAGCAAATGTTGTTTCTCAAGTTACAGAAGAAAAAAGACTTGTTATCACATGGAAAGGCAAAGATATTGTTAATATTTCACGTGAGTTTCTAGATACTAATGGTGCCCATCAAGAAGCACAGGCTTTAATTACTTTGCCAGATACAGAAGCAAGATTAAAAGATGACTTCACTTCATCTGGTCTAGAAGAAACTTCTTCAGAACTTAATTCAGAAGAAATTAAGGATAAGTGGCTATCTATATTAGGAGATTTAAATGTTGCTTCTCAACAAGGTTTAACTGAAATGTTTGATAGTAGTGTTGGAGCAGCAACAGTAACAATGCCTCTAGGTGGCAAGTATCAAATGACACCAATCCAAACCATGATATCAAAGTTCCCTCTATTAGAAGGGGAATCAGATGCTGTTACTATGATGTCTTATGGATATGATCCCTACTTATCAAGCTGGAGCCCATTTCATGGGGCAGTATATGCTGTAATAACAAGTGCAGCTAAGATAGTAGCATCAGGAGGAAACTTCCGTAATATTAGGTTGACTTTCCAGGAATTTTTTAGACGTTTAGAAGATGACAAGAAACGCTGGGGTGAACCAGTTGCAGCACTATTAGGGGCTTATGAAGCCCAAATGAAGTTAGGACTGCCTTCAATTGGTGGTAAGGATAGTATGTCAGGTTCATTCCACGATATTGATGTACCTCCAACTCTTGTTTCATTTGCAGTAAATGTAGACAGCATAGATAATGTTATTACTCCGGAGCTTAAAGAGGATGGAAATGTACTAGTTGCATTTACATTTGGCAAGGACAAATATCATTTACCATCTTATAATGACTTAACAAAATTATATGATCAAGTCTTTGAACTAGCTAAAGAAAACAAAATATTATCAGCTTATGCTCTTGGAAGATATGGTTTGGCAGAGGCTGTTAGCAAAATGGCATTTGGTAATAAGCTAGGAGTAAGTATAGAAGATGTGATTACTGAAAATCAGTTGTTTGGACCTGGATATGGTTATATAGTTGCTGAAGTTGAGGAAGAGACCTTAGACTTACTTAAGAGGAAAAACATTTCTTTTGAACTTGTTGGAAGAGTTATAGCTGAAGATAAGTTTACTTATAAGGACCTGTTTTTATCCTTAGATAAGGCTATAGAAGCAAATAATAAGCCTCTTGAAGGAGTATTCCCAACTATTTCAAAGGAAAATGATAAAAAGCTTCAACCTTATCTATATAATATAAGTAAAGAAAATAAAAAGGTTTATGTTAATAAAAACAAGATTGCAAAACCTCATGTATTTATTCCGGTTTTCCCAGGAACAAATGGTGAATACGATACTATAAGAGCTTTTAAAAAGGCGGGAGCAGAAGTTTCTTCCCTTGTATTTACTAATTTATCACCAGATCATATTAAGGAGTCTATAGATGCATATGTAAGAGAGATAAATAAGGCGCAAATTCTAGTAATTCCAGGTGGGATTTCTTATGGTGATGAACCTGGTGGAGCAGCTAAATATATAACAAATATATTCCGTAATAATAAAATCAAAGAGGCAACACACGATTTGTTAGACAATAGAGACGGTTTAGTTTTAGGTATATCTAATGGTTTCCAGGCCTTAATCAAGTTAGGCTTGCTTCCATATGGAGAAATTAAGTCCCAAGGAGAAGATTCTCCTACACTTGCTAGGAATGTTATAGGTAGACATGTTGCGAAGGTAGTTAATACAAAAGTTGTATCTAACAAGTCCCCTTGGTTAGGCAAAGCAAGCCTTGGTGAAGTTTATAAAGTTCCAATTTCACATGGTGAGGGAAGATTTGTTGCAAGAGAGGAATGGATTAAGAAACTAGCTGATAATGGTCAGATTGCAAGTCAGTATGTAGACTTAGAGGGCAATCCTACTATGGATGAGAGATATAATCCAAATGGTTCAATCTACGCAATAGAAGCTATAACAAGCCCAGATGGAAGAGTTTTAGGAGCAATGGGACATCCTGAAAGGATAGTTGAAGGCACTTTGCTAAACATTAAAGGGCAAAGAGACCAGAAGATATTTGAATCAGGTGTAGAATACTTTAAATAATATATCTATTAAGATATCTATAATAAGGTCAATATAAATTAAATTATTGTTTAAATAATATGACATGCTTAAAAAACATGTCATATTATTTTCATATTATACAATACTATTAATAAGTATATGGGAAATGATTTTCAAAAACTTAAGGAAAAACACATTAAACCTTAACAATTAAGGATTTCTTCACATTTAATTAATAGATAGCACATAACATTTATGTTATAATATATTAATATTACATTTGTTTAAATTAGAAAAGGGAGAGATGAGAATGAACTTATATGAGGCTCTTTGTGGAAGAAAATCTGTTAGAAGATATAAAATGCAAGCAATTGATGACAATAATATGGAACATCTATTACGTTTTGCAAAGAGTTTGCCAATGCTTTTTCCAGATATCAAGGTAGAATTTAAAGTTTTAGATTGTACTAATGAGGATAATATCAAGTTGTATTTTAATGGTATTCAACCTTTTAAGGTTAAGGCACCATATTATTTAATTCTTTCTTCAACCACAGATAATGGTTATTATATTAACGCTGGATATTTAATGGAACAGGTATCTTTATATTTAACAACAAAGGGCATAGGATCTTGTTTCTTAGGGGCAGTAAAACTTAGTGATGAAGTAAGTATTCCTTCTTCAATGGAACACGTTATCACATTAGCTTTTGGTGAGAGTAAATCTAATATATATCGCACTTCAGGAAAAGTCAGACGCCTACCAGAGGAAGATACGGTTACTTATAAAGAAGAAGTAAATGAAAGTGTAAAAACAATTATAAAAGGTGGAAGAATGGCACCTTCATCTATGAATAGTCAACCTTGGAGATTTGTAGCTTACAAGAATCGTATTCATGTTTTTTGCAAGAAGAATATGCTTGATTCTAGTAGATTAAGTAGATTGAAATTAATTGATATAGGTGTTGCAATAGGCAATATATTAGTTGTTATAGATGAAATGTGGTTTCATGTTGATTTAGTTAGGTCTGATAATATAAGCAAACAACATTTTAAAAACTATGATTATATATTAACCCTCAAACTTAGTTCAAATTTTCAAACTTTTTAAAAAAGACTAATATGAAAAATTTAAAAAAACAGTTGACAAAGTATATATGTTGATATATAATAGAATTTGTTCGAGTCGAGGAAGTGATTCGAAAACAGTAAATAGTTTATGCGCGAATGGCTCAGTGGTAGAGCATCGCCTTGCCAAGGCGAGGGTCGCGAGTTCGAATCTCGTTTCGCGCTTAAAACTTAAAAGTAGTGGGAACTTTTATTATAAAGGTTCCCGCTATTTTTTTGTCTTTTTTGACAGAGAGCTTATCAAATTTGTATTAACAGTATTAAGGATTTATATGTTAAAATAATGTTACAAGTAAAATTAGTATGGAACTGAATAAAAATATTTAATTGTGTATTGGAGGTTTAAATATGAAAAGTGAAAGAATAGTTTTGAATGAGGA
>CAZXSM010000103.1:1884-5532 GCA_964643255.1 uncultured Lachnospiraceae bacterium | reverse complement strand
TATTTTCACGATTAATCAATTACCATCAAATCAAAATAAAAGTTTTATGGCAGCTATAGCTGTCATGATAATTACTATATAGCGAAAAATCTTTTCGTTGATCTTTTTTAATATATAATAACCTAGGATAGCACCTAATGCAATCAGGGGTAGTACTGCTGCAGTAATAGTTATGGTCCTAATACCAATATTATGCCAAACAAAAATCTGTAGAGGTAACTTTATAAGATTGACAAGAAAGAAAAACCAAGCATTTGTACCCATAAAGTCATTTTTCTTAAAACCTAGGGCTAATAGATAGATACCGAATATGGGACCTGAAGCATTCCCAATCATTGACGCAAAGCCACTTAATATTCCTACAAGAATATAAAACCATGCTTTCTCTGGTACCTTAATGTCCTTACCCTTTACCTCTGTATAAACTAAAATTCCAAGACAAATCAGAATGATAATTCCTATAAGCGTTAGAAAGGTACTATCACTTATATTATTCCCAACAACAACTCCGAAGATTATTCCAACTATTGCCCAGGGTAAGGGCTGAAATACCTTCTTCCACTCTACACTTTTACGATAATACCATATGGCAAATAAATCACCTACTATTAGCATAGGTAACATAATACCTGTAGAATCCTTAGCCCCAAATGCAGTTGCAAGAATGGGTATGGCCAACATTGTAACCCCGCTAATTGCTGTTTTTGAAAACCCAACCATTAATGCTACTATGATTACAGTAATCCATTGTGTCCAATTTAAATCTATCATTTGTAATAAGTGCTCCATTTTGTATCTCCTTTTTTAAGTAAAGTCTAACTTATTAGTATCTTTATATTATATTAAAATCACAACTATTTGTCCAATCTTACTATAAAATGAGTGTGATAAAGCCATAAGCCTTAATGTCTATAATACGGGAGACTTTTTACAATTGTATCTGATTGTATTTGGAGCATTTGATGACTAAAATCGTAAGCATTATATTAAAATAAATTATCCCTTTACAGCACCTTTTGTAAGTCCTTCTACAATCTGGTTGCTAAAAAGCGAATATACTAAAATAGATGGAGCGATAGCTATTACAATAGCAGCAAACATTTGTACATAATTAGTTGCATATGGACCTACAAAGTAAGTTAAGGTAACAGGTAGCGTCTTTTTACTCGGGTCAGATATAAAAACCATTGCTAACAAAAGTTCATTCCAGTTACTAATAAAAACCATAAGTCCAGAAACAAATAAGCCAGTTTTGGATAAAGGAAGAGCTATCTTATAAAAACATTGATATATTGATGCTCCATCTATAGCTGCTGTTTCAAATAGTTCTTTTGGTATACTCCTAAAGAATCCCACCATTAAGAAAATTGTAAGTGGAAGTGAAAATGTTATATAGGGTAGAGTTAATCCAAATAATGAATTGGTTAATCCTATTTGAGAAAAACGAACAAACAAAGGAATTAATACACAATGTACCGGTATCATCATTCCCATCATGAAATATAGCATTACATGCCTTGAATATTTCCATTTCATACGTCCTATTGCAAATGCAGCCATTGATCCAATTATTAAACAAATAGCAAGGGTTACAACACACACTATAACAGAATTCACTGTAGCCCTACCCAAATTTCCTTTAGTCCATGCATATATATAATTACCTAATTGTAGTACCTGAGGGAAAGCAAAAGGTGATTCATATAATTCTTTGTTTGTTTTTAATGATACATTTATAATCCATAGAAAGGGTGTTAAATATATAATCATTAATAATATCAATATTATATAAACGAGGACTTTCAATGGACTAGTTTTCTTTATATTATTTTTATTTATTCTTGATAAAGCTTTTGTTTCCATTATTAATCCTCCTTACATTTCATAACTTTCAACTTTAATTAGTTTACTAATGCTTACCGCACAAAATACAGAAAGAAGCAAAATGATTATTGAAATTGCACTTGCGTATCCATTTTTAAAGTATTGGAACCCTTGAAAGTATAAATGAGTTGCCAGTACTTCTGTTCTGTGATTAGGTCCCCCTTCTGTCATGTTATAAACTAGATCAAAAAACTTTAAAGACCCTATACAATTTAGTGTCAATGTTGTTGCAAACATAGGCTTAATAAGTGGTAAAGTTATATGTCTAAAAGAATTAAACCTTGACGCACCATCTATATATGATGCCTCATATAGTTCTACTGAAATTCCTGAAATTTGTGCCATATATAATATCATTGTTTGGCCCATATACTGCCATAAAGAAACAAAGGCTATTACCCACATGGGCAGGACTACTATAGGTCCTGTCGTTTGAGACAACCATAAAGGACCTTTGATCCCGAAATAAGCTAAGATTTGATTTATTCCCATCTTAGGATTGAATATAAATGCCCATAATAAGCCAAGTGCCGCTGATGATATAACCGTTGGCAAATAATATATGTTTTTGAAAAAGTTTCTTCCTCGTTTAATGTTAGTTAATAAAACTGCTACTAGAAGCCCAATTATTTGCTGAGTTACTGCTGAAAATACAGTGAAAAATATAGAATTTTTTAAGGCAATACGCATTGTTTTATCTATTGTAAGTAGTTTTTTATAATTATCGAAACCAATAAATATTGGTTCTGAAAGCGCATTATAATCACAAAAAGAATAATATATAGCTTGGATAATTGGAACAAGCAGTATTAATGTAAACATAATAAAAGCAGGCCCAATAAAAATAATGATTACCTTTTTATTACTTAAAATTTTGTTCATATCATACTCCCTTTTTTGTTTTATATGTATTCTTATCTTAATGTAATCACATGTTTTAACTAATATACGAGACTAGATATCTAGTCTCGTATATTAGTTAAGATATTAATCCCAGATATTTAGTTCCAAACTTCTAGTTCATAAAAATCTTGTACTTCTTGGAACGCTTCTTCTGAGTTTAATTCACCTAAGAAAATGTCTACCATAGCATTATCAAACACGTCCCCTGCTTCTACACTATCAAGAGACTCATTATAGAATCCAAAGGTTCCTGACATGTTACTTAATATATCTTGAATAAATTCTAATTGTTTAGGTGCCTTAGCATAATCAATTTCAACATTATTAACTACTGGTATTTTACCCCCAACTTCAGCTGTATATTTTTGAGCTTCTTCATCAGTAAACATCTTCATTAGAGCTATACATGCTTCTGGATGTTCTGTAGTAGAACTCACAACCAAGTTATCTGTTTTAACTATCATTCTGTTAGGATCAGCTCCGCCTTCAATTCCTGGGAATTGGAAAACACCACATTTGTCTTCAAAATCTGGGTTGTTTCCATTAATTTGACCAATTGCCCATGAACCTTGAACTAACATAGATGCTTCCCCATTATAGAACATTGCTGTAGCTTGGTCGTTAGAATCCCCTGCTGCCGATTCTTGGAAATATTGTGATAGTTCTGCTAATTTATTACCTGCATTAATAAAGCTTTCACTTGTCCAATCTAATGTACCCGCTGTTATGCCTTCAAGATTATCTGGTCCCCCTTCACGATCACATAAATATCCAGCTACCATTGATAGACACCATGGTGTACCTGCTGAACAAGCAATTGGTACATAACCCTTTTCTTCTATTTTTTTACACGCATCAAGT
>CAZXSM010000103.1:0-1784 GCA_964643255.1 uncultured Lachnospiraceae bacterium | reverse complement strand
TTACTTTTTGTTTAACATGTATATATATAATCGGAAATAATAGAATCGTTATGGCTTTTTGTCGTATTTCAAAATATTTTGTCGATTCATTACATTTCTGTTGCTTTTTTAAATAAGAATACAATTAATTTTTTATACATATTTATAGCAATAATTATCCCCTGAGCTTTAATGCTTGATTTTTAATACCAGTTTTTCTACTAAAAGAATACTAAAAAACTCTTAAGGTTTAACCCTTAAGAGCTTTTTAGTATTTCTTCAGTATTCATTTATCTGTCTACCCTTTAATCCTGTTACGACCAGTATTCTTTGCTTCATATAATTTTTTATCAGCTTTCTCTATTAATTCTTCTACTGACTCTCCATTTAAAACTGCTACCCCTCCATATCTGCCAACAGAATCTATATCCCTTATTGATTCCGAAATCACATTTGCAATTTTAGTAAGAACCATATCTCCAAACGGATGTCCATGTTCATCATTAATTTTCTTACTTTTTTCTCGGTTATATCAAATACTATTCCAGCTACAAGCAAAGGCTTGTTACTTTCATCTCTTTGAGTTATTTTACCTCGGTCATAAAACCATCTATAATCACCATTCTTAGTTTGAATACGATATTCGCACTCATAATACACTCTTCTTGCTATATATGTCTGATTCTTGATCAAAGGGTGTAGATGTACTCATAATATTCCTCCTGTTTAGAATTTCCATTTTGGTACACTAGATTTAAGGTCATCAGAATCATTTTCATAATTCGTGTATTAACATGTATTGTTTTTATTATAATGCAAAGAATATATCATATCTCTTTGTATTTGCCTTGAAATTTTTCAACAAGAAAATCTTTTAGTTCTTTTACATCTTTTACATCTTTTTTCCTAATTATTGATGCTTGATTCATTGTTAAATAAAAAATAAAATATTCTTTGCTTTCCATTACAGCAAAAAACTGATTATACATTAATTCTCCCTTTGATTTAAGGGATTCGTTTTCCATTACAACTCTATCATCATAAAACTTCAATGTGTTAATACTATCAAAGGTACCTGTTTTATCGGTTTTGATCCTTTGCTTATTCTTTTTTTCAACTTTAAATAGAACAATAGCAATTGCCAGGAAAAACAACAATATCCAACTTAAAAATAATCTTGTTAAACTTAAACCATCATAGTCTATGCCGATTAATAAACCTCCAACAAAAGAAATCAAAACTAAAAATGGAATAATAAATTTATTTCTTCTAAATGTTGCAATATATAAAAACTTCCTATAGTCTTCTTTTTCCAATGTTGTATTTATCACAATTCTAGGCTCTTCCATTATCTTCCCCCCCTATTTATTCATTTTGCTTCACCTGATAGATTCCAAAGGTCAAAGGAAGCAGGAAATGCTTTCCATCGTTAATCTTAAGGAGCTTCTGACAAATTAAAGATAATGTTATTACAAATGCAAATATCAATACAACGGATAATTCAATTAGGATATATGAGAAAGTAATAATCCATCCAATATTAAAAATGCATGAAATTATAAAAAGCCTTGATATCTGATTCAAAGCATCCTTGTAGTATGGAGTATCTTTCTTTACAATCATCATAATTACTGAGATTATAAGTAAAGTGTATATGACACTCCAAATTCTAAAAGTAGCAGGACTCGGTGTTATAAGGGTTACGTACATGTCGGATATTTCCTTTTGAGAAAGTCCGTTGATTATTCCTAAAGCTCCAAATGTATTAATAATCAAAGTGACCACAAAAAACAGTGCATTAATCC
>CAZXSM010000102.1:0-5588 GCA_964643255.1 uncultured Lachnospiraceae bacterium | reverse complement strand
GTAATATATGATTTCTTTGATGCCTTAAAATCTAAAACTAGAGGATATGCATCATTTGACTATGAATTATTAGGATATGAAAAATCAGAACTTGTAAAATTAGATCTACTTATTAACAATGAATCAGTAGATGCTTTTTCACTTATAGTTCATGTAGATAAGGCTTACGAAAGAGGAAGAAGTATAACTGAAAAACTAGTAGATGCTATTCCTAGACATCAGTTTGCGGTACCTATACAAGCTGCAATAGGTTCTAAGATAATTGCACGTGAAACCATTCGTGCCTTAAGAAAGGACGTATTGGCTAAATGTTACGGAGGAGATATATCCCGTAAGAGAAAACTTCTTGACAAACAAAAAGAAGGTAAAAAACGTATGAGGCAAATAGGTAGTGTAGAAGTTCCTCAAGAAGCTTTTATGAGCGTACTAAAATTAGACGATGAATAAGTTAATTAAAACTTAAGAGAAGTGAAATAAAGCAATGAAAAAAGAAATAATAAGTAAAAACAAACAAGGCCTGGGAATATATGTCCATATACCATTTTGTGATAAAAAATGTGATTACTGTGATTTTTTATCTGGACAAGCATCTAGTGAAATTAAGAAAAAATATATTCAGGCCTTATTAAATGAAATAAAATCTTATAAAGACATAAATCAGGAGTACCTAGTAAAAACCATTTTCATAGGAGGCGGTACTCCTTCTTGTGTTCTTCCCCAATATATTCATGAAATACTTAAAGCTATAAATAAATATTTCCTAGTAGATGCTAGTGAAATCACAATAGAAACAAATCCTGGCACTCTTTCAAAAGAAAAGCTAACCTTATATAAAGAGTCTGGAATAAATCGCTTAAGCATGGGTCTTCAATCCACTAATAATGAAGAATTAAAGTTGCTAGGAAGAATTCACACATATGAAGACTTCTTAGACAACTATAGGCTTGCTAGAGAATTAGGTTTTACAAATATCAATATTGATTTAATGAGTGGTCTACCAGGACAAGGTGTAGAAGCATGGGAAGATACCTTAAAAAAAGTGATTGATTTAGAGCCTGAACATATTTCTGCCTATAGCCTAATAATAGAAGAAGGCACTCCTTTTTATAATAGGTATAGTGAAATGGATGGGCTTGATGATAATACAGACCGCCTAATCTACAGTAAAACCAAAGAAATCTTACAGGAAAATGGGTACAAACGTTATGAGATTTCTAACTATGCCAAAGAAGGCTATGAATCAAAACATAACAAATCATATTGGGAGGGAACACCTTATCTAGGATTAGGTCTAGGAGCCTCCTCTTTGATTAAAAATACAAGATTTTATAATGAAGAAGATATTAATTTATATATGAAAAACTCCACTGACTTCAAATTACTTCACAAAGAAGTAACAAAACTTACTAAAAAAGAAGCCATGGAAGAATTCATGTTCTTAGGTTTAAGACAAACACAAGGAATTAGTATATGTAAATTTAAAACAAGGTTTAATGTTAATATAGAAAAGATCTATGGCCAAGTTCTAGCTCGCTCCATTAAAGAAGGTGTAATTGTCCAGGAGGGGGATAAGATTTACTTATCTGATTATGGTTTAGATGTAAGTAATTATGTATTAGCAAGATTTTTATTAGACTAAAAACAAATCAGATTTATTGTATAATTTACATTGGAAAGGTAAACAAAAGGTAATTTTTATGAAAATAAGTATGAAGGCAGTCTTGTCTGCAGTTTTAGGAATGTTTTTTGTAGGTCTTGGAGTTGCATTTAACAACCAGGCTGGTTTAGGTAATGACTCTATTGGAATTATATATGATGGTGTTAGGAACACTGCTAATTTAAGTACACAGCAATTAGGAACTGCTTCTAATATTATTAATATTGGATTATCTATAATCTTGTTACTAATTGGAAGAAGATATATTAATATAGGAACCTTAATATACATCTTGCCATATGGTTTTTTCGTTGATATAGGAACTAAGATATATAGTTTACTGCCATTTACTGACATGCTAATAGTTAGAATTCTTGCTGCTACTGTAGGAAGTCTATCTCTTTATTTGGGTGTGGGCATATTTATTGCAACTGATATAGGTCTTGATCCATTTACAGGTCTAGTAATGGTAATAAAAGATAAACTAAACAAGGAATATGCTCCAGTGAAAATAGTATTTGACATAACAATGATTGTAATTGGAATTCTTCTTGGTGGAAAGTTTGGTATTATAACCCTTGTAACAGCATTAACAGCAGGTCCTATAATTCAATTTTTCTCTAAAAGAGTTCGTAAACTCTTAAAGTTTAAAGAAATATAAAAAGGAAATAAGGAAGGAGAAAAGCATGAATAAAGAATGGTTAGAAAAGTTACCTAAGTTAGATTTACATTGCCACTTAGATGGATCTATGTCACCAGAAGTTATTGAGCTTTTAATGGAAGAAGAAGGAAAAGAAGGATCAGACAAATTAACAATTAGGCAGATTAGAGAGAGACTGCAGGTTTCCGATGATTGTAAAAGTCTAGCGGAATATTTAGAAAAGTTTGATTTACCTATTTCTTATATACAAGATGAAAAGGGATTAAAGTATGGAGCTTATGACTTATTAAAGAATGCATCTAAGGAAAATGTGAAGTATATAGAGGTGAGATTTGCACCTACAATTAGTGTAAATGATAGGATGACAACAAGACAGGTTATAGAAGCGGTTTTAGAAGGAATTAAAAAGGCTGAAGAAGACTATCCTATAAAGGGTCAAGTTATAGTATGTGGTATGAGACATTATTCTATAGAAACGAATATTGAAATGTTAAAAGAAGCTAGGAACTATTTAGGACATGGTGTATGTGCTTTAGACCTAGCTGGAGACGAAGCTGCTCATCCAACAACAGAACAAGTTGAACTTTTTAAAACTGCCAAGTCCCTAGATATGCCTTACATAATCCATTCAGGAGAAACAGGCAGTCTTGAAAATGTTAAAACAGCTGTAGAATTAGGGGCAAAACGTCTTGGTCATGGCATAGCTCTTATAAAAGACAAAAACCTAATGAAAACTGTAAAAGAAAAAAGAATAGGTGTAGAAATGTGTCCAACAAGCAATTTACAAACTAAGGCTATAGAAAATTGGGACCAATATCCTTTGAATGACTTCCTAGAGGCGGGAATCTTGGCAACTATTAACACTGACAACAGGACAATCAGTAATACCACTATAAGCAAAGAATTTTCCCAAATAAACAAAAACTTAGGTATTAGTCCAGAAACAATCTTAAGGCTAACTAAAAACGCCATAGATACTTCCTTTGCTGATGACAACATCAAACATAATCTAATAAAAATGTTATAAATTTCATATAAATACTTGACAAATTCGAAATATAATGATAATTTATTAAGTAGATATTAGCACTCGATACAAGTGAGTGCTAACAAACAAAAGAAGGTGAAGTAATGGAATTAGATGAGAGAAAATATAAAATATTAGATACAATTATTCAAACTTATCTAGAGACTGGAGAACCAGTTGGTTCTAGAACGATCTCAAAGAATTCCGGAATAAACCTAAGTTCAGCAACAATTAGAAATGAAATGGCTGACCTTGAGGATCAGGATTACATTATGCAGCCTTATACTTCTGCTGGAAGAATCCCAACAGATAAAGGTTACAGGCTATATGTAGACCGTATTATAGAAGAAAAAACTGGTGAAATAGATGAGCTGAAAGCCTTATTAATCCAGAAAGTAGATAGGATGGATAATCTTTTTAAGCAAATTGCTAAACTACTTGCTGATATCACCAACTATGCTAGTGTAGTGTCAAAACCACAATATCGCACTAGAAGGGTTAAGTTTGTACAACTTACTGAAATAGATGAAAACCAATTACTTGTTGTTATTGTATTAGAAGGTAATATTGTTAAGAATAAGATAGTTAGAATTAATGGATATTTAGACAAAGAAAGCACATTAAAATTAAATCTTATATTTAATACTTTTTTACAGGGACGAGATTTAGCAGAAATCAATTTAGACATTATACAACAGATGAAACAACAAGCAGGTAATTACAATCAATTAGTAAGTGACATACTTGATGTAATTGCCCAGGCAATTCGTGAAGAAGACGAAATAGAGATTTATACAAGTGGAGCTACCAATATTTTAAGATACCCAGAATTAACAGATAGTAAAATGGCTGTCAATTTAATTGAAGTTTTTGAAGAAAAAGATGAACTTACTAAGTTGATTTTAATGCCAAGTATAGATGAAGATACAGGAATCCATGTAATGATTGGTAAAGAGACAGAGATGTCATCAATGGAAGATTGCTCAGTCGTTACTGCAAACTATGAGATAAAGAACGGGGTATTTGGAAGCATTGGAGTAGTTGGGCCAAAACGAATGGATTATGAAAAAGTTTTAGGCTCTCTTAGTTCTATAATGAAGCAATTGGAAGAAATATTTAAAGATAATGATTAATAATTAGTATAATATCTAAGATTAGGAAAGGTGGTACAAATACATTGGAAAAAAACAACAAAGGTATTGACCAAGAGGAGACTGAGGAGACTAAAGAAGAAGTTACCGGACAGTCTAAAGATGAAAAGAAAAATGCTCAAACTAGCAGTTCAGAAGAAACTAGTATTGAAAAAGAAAAGGGTCAGGAATTAGAATCTGAAGAAGATTCACTAGAAGGTGAAGGCTCACAAGAAGAATTAGGAAGAGATGAGCAGATTGAAGAGCTCAACGACAAACTGATTCGTAAAATTGCAGAATTTGATAACTTCCGTAAAAGATCAGAAAAAGAAAAAAATGCAATGTTTGAAATTGGAGCAAAAAGTGTAATCGAGAAGATTTTACCTGCCATAGACAGTTTTGAAAGAGGTCTTTCTACAGTTCCACAAGAAATTGAAAATGATGCTTTTGTAGAGGGTATGGAAAAAGTATATAAACAAATGATGACTTGCTTAGAAGATATTGATGTAAAACCAATTGAAGCACTAGGTAAGCAGTTTGATCCTAACTTTCATTATGCAGTAATGCATGAAGAAGACCCTGATCAAGAGGATAATATAATTATAGATGAACTTCAAAAAGGTTATACTTATAGAGATAATGTAGTTCGTTATAGTATGGTAAAAGTAGTAAACTAGTAAACAGAGAAAATAATAATAGTGATAATTAAACCAGGAGGAAATATAAATGGGAAAAATAATAGGAATTGACTTAGGAACAACAAACTCATGTGTAGCAGTTATGGAAGGTGGAGAACCTACAGTAATAACAAATGCTGAGGGTGCAAGAACAACTCCTTCAATAGTTGCATTCACAAAAACAAATGAAAGATTAGTAGGTGACCCAGCTAAGCGTCAAGCAGTTACTAATGCTGACAAAACTGTTTCTTCAATAAAGAGACATATGGGTTCTGATCATAGAGTAAGAATTGATGATAAGAAATATACACCTCAAGAAATTTCAGCTATGGTTATTCAAAAACTAAAAACAGATGCTGAAAGTCATCTAGGAGAAAAAGTAACTGAGGCTGTTATTACAGTACCAGCTTACTTTAATGACTCCCAAAGACAAGCA
>CAZXSM010000101.1:0-5593 GCA_964643255.1 uncultured Lachnospiraceae bacterium | reverse complement strand
CATCCTCAAATTTTACTGCCACATAATTTTTAAATGAACGACTACTCGCCATATATAATTCCCCTCTCGTTTAAACTAGTTATATATATAGTTGCTCATCACGTCTTTTACACTGAGATAGTGTTCTAAAATTTTTGTGCCAGTTAACCTATTCCCTATATATTTGGGTGAAAATGAAAAATGTAATTCTGAACTTGATAAATAGTATGGTAAAATTAATGCACTATATATTTGAACATCATCTTGAACTGATCCCCTTAATAATTCATTATAAGCGAATTGTTTATAATTCATTTCCCTAACTTTATAGTAGTATTTAGAATCAAATATATATATTGCATCATCAGTAGTTGCATAATGATCTAATCTAATTTTAAAATAATGTGGAGATGCATCTACAGTAAATTCCTCTGGTTCAAATAATATAGGTGATTTTATAATACTCTTATTAAAAATCAATGTATCAGAATGCTGATCTACCTTTTCAAAGTAATCATTCAAATACTTTTCAACCATTTTTCCCAAATTTTATCAAAGTAATTAATTTTTATATGAATTTCTCCACCTTGAGCAGAGTTTCTATACTGTTCGAAAAAGTCAATTAAATGTCTAACTAACCACTTCTGTGAATCTTTAAATACTCTGTTTTTTATACTCTTAAGTTGCTGTATTGTGTACTCCCGGTGTTTAAGAAAATCAAATGTTTTTTGCTTATGACCAGTCTTAGGTAGCTTAATAAATAATGGGAAACTGTTTATTGTGTGATCAATAACAAATGCCATACATTCACTCAAAAATACATTATACCTTCGATTTCTTTTTTTATACAAAGGGGAAAACAAGATATTTCCGCCACTCACTATAACATTACCCTTCTGGAGAGTTTGTTTCCATGCAATTTTCCCATTTATATTAGGTTTAACCTCTATGATATCCTCCTTATATATTCCAAATTGTTGAAAATACTTATACACCTCAAAAAATGGGGCAAAGGGATAATCAGAATTAAACTCTGGTTCAAAGCCAAAATATCGATCGGCTTGAGCCTTAGATTTTTTTTCATTCATATATTTTATTATGACATCAAATAATAATTTGACATCATCTGTGTTTGTATTCCCAGTTTGATTCATATTTATTAGATCTGTTTCCCTGTAAAAATATTTCGGAAAAACAGAAAGAATTTTATTATCATTTAATATAAAACCTACAAAATCAAAAACATCTTTTTTCTCAGATTTTATGTATTTGATATCGCCTTTCTTAAAAGTAAATGAAGACAATTCTAATTTAGCTGTATCAAAGTTATCTTGCCCAATCTGCATATTCACTTAATTAGCCTCCTACGTATCTAAGTTATAATGCATTTCTCAACCATAAATCAATACAGTCTAAAAACTTATCACTAAATACTTTCTTATCATCTTCAAATGCATCGTATAGTTCAGAATAACTTGTTAGCGATTCGTCAAATAGAAAAACATCAGAGCTATAGCTGGATTTTTGAATATCTTCCCATAAATAATGTAGCAATTTATTTTTTAATTGTCTTTTGTGTTCTGCTGCGGTTGCCGTAGGATCAAACTTTATAAAAAACTGACCAAGTTGCTTGTCTTCTCCTAGTCCAAGGAATCTTGTGTCAGAAATAAATTTATTTAAAGTCCCATATAAATCTATCCAACTAACGACCTTATTTGTACCACTATTATCAGTAAAAACAATGATATCAACATTGTTTTTATAAGGTTTTACTGATGGGACAGGTTTCGTGCTTATGTACTCCCACTCAAATCTTCTTTTAAATGCAGTATCCATAACATAAACATTTTGGTCACTTGTATTAACAGTTCCAAGAATATTAAAATTAGGCGGAAATTTAACCTTATCATCAGAAATAGCTATTATATCTTCTGCAATTATTTCGTTATTAATAAAATACTTACTATAACCTTTATTAATACCTTGAGTCTCTCTGTCTAGCAATTGAAATATGTCACCAAATATCGCGGCACAGTCTCCCCTCGACATTTCTTCTATTATTAAAACAACCACTTTAGAAGTATCTTCGTAGGCTTTTTCTAATGCTTTAGTAAATACTCCTTTTGAAAACTCATAACTAATATCTGTACTACCACTAGCTGAAGTCCTTACTTTGGGCAGTAATTGTCCAACAAAATCACTATAAGTGTATTCTGGATGAAATGTAGTTCTAAACGTTCTGTCATCGCCCACTCCTAGTGATTTTATAAACTCATCCACATCATGGCTTTTACCTGTTCCTGGAGCCCCATAATAGATAGTCTGCATTCAGTTTTCCTCCTAATTTCCCACATTAAATTTTCGAAATATAATTTCTTATGATGTCAATCATACTCAATGATACACCATTAAAATCAGTTATATTAATACTATAATCTTTCTCTATTGCCATATAGATAGCTGGTAACACCCTTAGTAAATATCTGTACATTTCAGCTGATGCATTGGATGAATCAGTGATTCTCGATGAAAGTAATATCAACGCTTTATCATTGTCATCAACTTCAAAATATTCATTGTTACCATTAGTAGATAACAAACTGTCAAAATCGGTTAAATTGATTATCTGATTTTCACTATTCCCAAAGCTTAGGGGGCTTAACACATTATGAAACTGTCGATCGAATAGATCTAAATATCTAAAGCCTAGTAACTCCGCACAAATAAAACTAATTTTCACAGCTCTTTGTTCTGACCTATTCGTCTCATTTAGATTTACAATGTATACAGGTCTATTATTAAAATGTAAATCAATCATATCCTGATATATCCCTTCATAAATGCCTAATAAACTAGGCATAACTTGTCTTGTCAGAATATCGTTACCCGAATTAAGTTTAGGAGGGATATAAAAAAAGAGCCCATCTACATTACCTACTTCTGTTTCAAAATACCCGGAGTACACAGAATTCATGCCCCTGTTTCCAATAGTGTTTTTAATATTATCTTTACTGCATGCTCTATAACCTGTAATTTTTAATTTAGGAAATTTCTTGTTCAGTTCAGATATGATTCTATCAATCATATCTTGAACTGTATCTACCCCGATTTCAAGCCATTTTAAATGAATAGTATTATCTGCATGCGCTTCGTTCAATTTAACTTCAAATTCTTCCGGCAAAACTAGAATCCGATTCATTAATAACCCTCCTTAATAATTCAAAATCAGTATTTCATTTTTCTTATAACGCCATCCGCTTGTTCCAATTTCAACCATGCGGTATCCATGTTCTTCTATCCATTTTTGAAGTAAATGATTTGTTTTACCTCTATGATGCATTACGTTAGAGAGGATAAATTTATGACCTATTGAATTTAGATAATTAAGAGTTTTTAGCAATTCTACTTCTTCATCTGCTCCCCACCCTTTCATTCCTCGGCGACCATCATTATATGCAGCGCTAGTTATAAAATAAGGTGGGTCAAAATAAAAGACTGTACCTTTAGCGTACGAATCCCAATCTATTTTTATATAATCATGATTTGTCATAGTTAATTTTGGTGCCCTGACTTTAAATTCTTTAATTCTTTCTTTTATATCGTCACTATATCCAGCTACCCCTATAGGTGTATTAAATTTTTGAGAGTTATTAAAACGAATCATATTCTGAAATGAATACATATGAAGTGCGTATAAATACTTAGGTGAATTATCTATATTATTATAGTAATCTCGTAATATTAAATACTGTTCTTTATCACCTTTGTTTAATTTAAACTCTTCAATTACGCTTTCAATTTCTTCTATTAATTTACTGCTATCATTATTAATTAGCCATTCTATAACACCAAAAACATATGGGTTTAACTCATTATAGACAACTTCTTTTTTAGCCGTTATATTAACTCCCACATTGAAAGCACCACCCATAACATCTACAAAACTATTTATGGAATACGGAAGCTCCTTTAATATTTGTGGTAATAGTGTATCTTTACTTCCTGAATAATTTAAAGGAGATTTCATTAATTCTCTATCTTTTTCAAAGTAGATAATCACTTCTTTTAATTTTCGTCCATTACCTTTACTACTTGATCGGTGATTTCTGTATTCTTGATATTGATAATACTCAACTTCAACCTTCCCATCTTTCGCAAACATCGTTGCAATTTCTATTAGCTCTTCTAAAGGAACTAGCGCTTGATTACTATAGCTAATTAAAACATGCTTGAAATCTAATTGTCTTAATAAATCTTCAAACTGCTCTTTAGCTACTGTTCTTCTTGCATACAGAGAATTTTTATTCCCTCTGCCTCTTTTCCCGCCAACACCTTTTATTTCCGGAAAATCATATTTTGCTATTGTTTCTAACATATGATATGCGGAAACGTACTGTGTTACAGTGTAGGGTGGATCTATATATGCAATATCACCACTTATTCTTCTAACCAACTTATTTGTATCTTCATTGAAAACCTCATGTTTATTGTAGCCATTTTCATACTCCTCAAACTCCAATGGCAATAATGTAAACTCCTTTTCTGCCCTAGGATCCCAAAACTTTAAAAATGCCTCATATGTACCTGAAGTATTGGAATATCTTGTAACGCTTTGAAGCAATGACGCAATTAAAAAATAATATTCATTCTCATCAATCCATTTTTCTTTATACAAATCTTCGATGGTAATTCTAATACCATCAATTTTCAAACCATTAGACTCCGTAAAAAACATTCTTTCCCCAATAGGTGTATAATTATTATATACAAAGTATCTACTGTCTGGTTCAAAAGATAATCCATTTAAATAATCAAAAATATCTCTTTTGAACTCTTTATTAAATTTAGAGAAACTTGGAATTTTATAATTTTCAAGTTTGGCTCTGTTTATAACATAGGAATAATATAAAAAATCATTTGAAAGTATCTTATATCTATCTTTAAAGTAATCTCCTACACTTCCTGTTCCTGAGAATAGATCTCCAAAAGTTTCTCCTTTTATATTATACTTCTCTATGACACTTTCTATAAATGGTAATAACCTTGTTTTGTTACCTAAATATCGCAAAAAATTCACCTTCTGATTTATAATCCATCTTATTTTTTTTCTTTTCTTCTATTATCTTCTGGCTTTTCAGCTGACGAGGGAATCGCCCAAACCAAACCTACTTTAGTTACTCCTTCAATTCTTCTTTCTTCACATAATTTTTGAACTCTTCTTTTTGATATTCCCCATTTTTCCGCGGCCTCTTTTGCAGAAATATAGTCCATTTTAAAAATTCCTTTCAAATTAAGTTAATATCATTATATTCCCAATCGCGAACAATATCAATTGTTAAATAGACAAAATTAATTTTATCTATCCTATCAACTCCCCCACCCAAAAGTCATTCTATCAACTCAACTCTACTTCAATCGAAAACAAAGCTTCATTTTCAGCCAAATAAAAATAAGATTTCCCAGCTTGGACATTCTCCAATTTCACCGGAAAACCTTATTCTATCAACACTTCATCAGTTCTTATCCACCCACCCTAGACATCAATACCACGCACTCCACATGCCTTGAGAGTACAATAATGATGTCGTAAGTATCTGGTATCCCCTTGGTGGAA
>CAZXSM010000100.1:0-5597 GCA_964643255.1 uncultured Lachnospiraceae bacterium | reverse complement strand
TACAAGCTCTTGGTGGAAACGCTGAGGTGATTTAGGATATGTTTAAAACACTCCGAAATGCTTTAAGAATCAAAGATATAAGAAGCAAACTATTGTTTGTTTTGATGGCCTTAGTAGTTATAAGGCTAGGGTCTTTGATTCCAGTACCTGGTATTAATCGTGAATATTTTCAACAATGGTTAGGAGTGCAAACTTCTTTTGGCTTTTTCGACGCTTTAACAGGTGGATCATTTTCCCAAATGTCGATATTTGCCTTAAGTATAACTCCTTACATTACATCCTCAATAATCATGCAATTACTTACTATTGCGATTCCTCAATTAGAGGAATTACAAAAAGAAGGCGAGGATGGAAGAAATAAGATACAAAAGTACACTAGATATATGACTATAGGTTTAACCTTAGTTGAATCTATTGCTTTTGCTATCGGATTTGGAAACTCTGGATTATTAGATGGTGGAGCTACATTTTCTAACGTAGCTATAATAACAGCATCATTTACAGCTGGTACAACATTCTTAATGTGGTTAGGTGAACAAATCACAGAAAAAGGAGTTGGAAACGGTATTTCTGTAATATTACTTGTTAATATTGTCTCAGGAATGCCATCAGACTTTACAAGATTATATAAACAATTTATTTCTGGTGCATCTAGTATATTAAATGCTATAATTGCGGTTATCATAATTGCGGCAATTATCGTGGGTATGACTGTATTTATCGTTCTACTTCAAGAAGGAGTTAGAAAAATACCAGTACAATATACTAAAAAAGTACAAGGAAGAAAAATGATTGGTGGACAATCTTCACATATTCCACTTAAAGTAAATACTGCTGGTGTTATTCCAGTAATTTTCTCTAGCTCAATTTTACAATTTCCTATAGTTATCGCTTCATTCTTTGGAGCTGAGGGAAGTCGTAGTGGTGGAGTTGGACAAAAGATTCTTTACTTAATAAATCAAAACAATTGGATGAATATAAATAGTTTAGATGAATTTAAATATACCTTAGGACTGTTAATATATATTGGACTTATACTATTCTTTTCATACTTTTATACGTCCATAACATTTAATCCTTTAGAAATAGCTAATAATATGAAAAAGCAAGGTGGATTTATACCTGGTATAAGACCTGGTAAGCCTTCAGCAGAATATTTATCTAGTGTACTTAACAAGATAATATTTATTGGTGCTATTGCTCTGACAATTATAGCTACAATACCTATATTCTTCTCAGGAGTTTTTGGAGCTTATGTATCCTTTGGAGGAACTTCATTAATTATTGTGGTTGGTGTAGTTTTAGAAACAATGAAACAAATCGAATCTCAAATGCTGGTTCGTCACTATAAAGGATTTTTAAGTAATTAAAAAGTTATAGAGGCGGGGCATAGCCCCGCTGTTTTCATAGGAGGCAATAATGAGGTTAATATTACTAGGAGGGCCCGGAGCAGGAAAAGGAACCCAAGCCAAGAAATTAGCAGAAAAGTTTGGCATTCCTCATATATCAACAGGAGATATTTTTAGATCAAATATAAAAAACGGGACCGAGTTAGGCACAAAGGCAAAGCAATATATGGATCAAGGACTATTAGTTCCAGATGAACTGGTAGTTGACTTAGTAATTGACAGAATAGCTCAGGAGGACTGTAAAAGCGGTTATATACTTGATGGCTTTCCAAGAACTATTCCTCAGGCTAAAGCTTTAGATAAAAGTTTTGATTCTTCTAATAATGATAAGGCTTATACTGTAATTAGAATAGAAGTATCAAAAGAAAGTATTATAAAGAGGATGTCTGGTAGAAGAGCTTGTACGGATTGTGGAGCTACATATCATATAGAACATAATCCACCTAAAAAGGAAGCTATATGTGACATTTGCGGTAGTGATTTAATACTTCGTGATGACGATAAACCAGAAACTGTTAAAAAACGTATAGAAATATATGAAGAAGAAACAGAACCTTTAATAGATTATTATACAGACAAGAACATTTTAATAAATATTAATGGCTCACAACCAATAGATAAGGTTACTGAGGACATTGTAGATAGTATTGAAAGAGGCGTTAATTAATGGCTGTTATAATTAAATCAAACAGTGAAATAGAATTGATGCGAGAAGCAGGTAAAATTCTTGCAGAAGTCCACTTGCAACTTAAGGAACATGTTCAAGCCGGTATTTCAACTTATGAAATAAATGAAAAGGCAGAAGAATTAATTAGAAAACATAATTGTATTCCTAGTTTTCTAAACTACCAAGGCTTTCCAGCCTCTGTATGTATATCTGTAAATGATCAAGTTGTACATGGTATTCCAAGTAAAGATATGATATTGCAAGAAGGGGATATCGTTAGCATTGATGCAGGAGTAATTTATAAGGACTATCATTCAGACGCAGCGAGAACCTGGCCGGTAGGAGAAATAAATGAAGATGCTAAAAAGATTATTGAAGTAACTGAGCAAAGCTTTTTTGAAGGTATAAAATATGCAAAAAATGGTAATCATTTACACGGAATAGGGGCTGCAATACAAAAGTATGTAGAATCTAATGGATTATCAGTTGTTAGAGATTTAGTTGGTCATGGCATAGGAAAACAGATGCATGAGTCACCACAAATACCAAATTTCAAACAGCCTAATCGTGGAATTAGGTTAAGACCTGGTATGACTTTGGCTATAGAGCCAATGGTAAACTTCGGTAGATATGATGTTAATTGGGAAGATGATGATTGGACTGTGGTAACAAGAGATGGTTCCTTATCTGCCCACTACGAGAATACAATTTTAATAACAGAAGATGAGCCTGAAATCCTGTCTTTATAGAAAAAGGGAAACTTATGATGGAAAATGATTTTGGTACAATAATTAAATCACTTGCAGGACATGACAAAAATGAGTATTTTGTATTAATAGACTCAGATGATAAATTTGTTTATATAGCAGATGGAAAGTCAAGAACACTAGAGAGGCCGAAGAAAAAGAATCGTAAACATGTACAATTTACTCGGACAAAAGCGTTTGATAACAATGGCGATTATGGTACACAGTTACCAATAACAAATGAACTTATAAACAAGAAACTTAGAGAATTTACTAATAACAAGATATAAAATCCATGAACCCCGGAGGTGAAAATATGGCTAAGCAAGATGTTATTGAAATAGAAGGTACTGTTTTAGAAAAACTACCTAATGCAATGTTTAAAGTGGAATTAGAAAATGGGCATGAAGTACTGGCTCATATTAGTGGTAAGTTACGTATGAATTATATAAAAATTGTTCCTGGAGACAGGGTTACCTTAGAATTATCCCCATACGATTTAAGTAAAGGACGAATTGTTTGGAGAGCTAAATAAATAAAATTATACTTGATTTTACTATTTTAAAATGGTATAATACAAGGCAGACTTTTTTTGAAAGGAGAGAATTGATGTGAAAGTAAGATCATCAGTAAAACCTATATGCGAAAAGTGTAAAGTAATCAGAAGAAAAGGAAGGGTTATGGTAATTTGTGAAAACCCTAAACACAAACAAAGACAAGGCTAATTATTAACTAGGGAATTTGTCCCGGTTTTATATATACTAATAGTTCTTGCTTTCTGGGTTACAATTTGCGCAAAAAAGGCAATTGTGATATTGTGGGCAATTTCTGACAACACTTAATATGAAACAGTTTTCTTTTCTTACCATAGATGTAACACAAGTGTTAAGACTTGAAAAATATAATATTAAAAGGGAATTGTTTTGATATCATGAAAGTTTCATGAAAACCAACAGGCATTTTTTTGCTTGTCACAATTTAAAGCGGCTGAGCAATATTCAATTAAAACAAATCACTCTATCAATTAATTGAAATGTTGCAAAAAAGTAACAAAAGATAATAAATAGTAGTAATAACGTAAAACGAATTAAAATGACAATAAGAAGAGACAAAATATAATAATTGATTAAAATCAGAATTAGAATAATATAATCATTTATGTGGATTGAACAAACATATTATAAAATGGAGGTGTAACACACACATGGCTCGTATTAGTGGTGTAGATTTACCAAGGAATAAACGTATAGAAATCGGTATTACTTATGTGTATGGCATAGGAAGGTCAAGAGCTAAGGAAATACTTGAAAAAGCAAATATTAATCCAGATACTCGCGTAAGAGACTTAACTGACGAAGAACAAATTAGACTTCGTGATGTTGTAGATGAATATGATGTTGAGGGTGACTTACGTAGAGAGACTGCTCTGAACATAAAGAGACTTCAAGAAATAGGTTGTTATAGAGGAATTCGTCATAGAAGAGGGCTTCCGGTACGTGGTCAAAAGACTAAGACCAATGCTAGAACAAGAAAAGGTCGTAGACGTACTGTAGCCAACAAGAAGATGTAGGAATATAAATCCATAGGAGGGTTTAATGAATGGCTAAGAAAGTAGCAAGTAAATCAACAAGATCAAGAAGACGTGTTAGAAAAAATGTGGGTCATGGACAGGCGCACATTAAATCGACTTTTAATAATACAATTGTAACGCTAACAGATGCCCAAGGTAATGCTATTTCATGGGCAAGCGCAGGTGGATTAGGTTTTAGAGGCTCAAGAAAATCAACACCTTATGCTGCACAAATGGCAGCTGAAACAGCAGCAAAAGCAGCTACTATACATGGTTTATCATCAGTAGATGTTTTTGTAAAAGGGCCAGGATCAGGAAGAGAGGCTGCTATTCGTGCTTTACAAGCCAATGGCATTGACGTAACTAGTATAAGAGATGTTTCCCCTGTTCCACATAACGGTTGTAGACCACCAAAACGTAGAAGAGTGTAATAGGAGGTATTTAAATATGGCAAGAGACATGAGTCCTGTCTTAAAAAAATGTAGATCGCTAGGTATTGAACCACAGTACCTAGGTATTGATAAAAAATCCAATAGAAATCCACAAAGAAGTAGAAGAAAAATCAGTGAATATGGATTACAACTTAGAGAGAAACAAAAAGCAAAATTCATATATGGTGTTTTAGAAAGACCATTTAGAAATTATTTTGATAAAGCTTCAAAATTAAAAGATGGTACACCTGGTGATAACCTTATTATTTCTTTAGAACTTCGTTTAGATAACGTAGTATTTCGTTTAGGATTTGGAAGAACAAGAAAAGAAGCTAGACAAATAGTTGACCACAAACATGTAACTGTTAATGGAAAAACAGTTAACATTCCTTCATATGCAGTAAAAGAAGGAGATGTAATTGAAATAAGAGAAAAACATAAGAGTGGTCAAAGATATAAAGATGTTTTAGAAGTAACGGAAGGTAGAATAGTACCTGATTGGTTACAGGTAGACCATGAAAATCTTAAGGGTATAGTTAGTCAAAAACCTATAAGAGAGCAAATTGATATCCCGGTTGACGAAGTATTGATAGTTGAGTTATATTCCAAATAATTAAGTTATCTTTCGTACCATAATAACCCATAAGGAGGGTCCTATTGTGTTTGATTTTGAAAAACCCAGAATAGAGATAGAGAAAATATCTGAAGATAAGAAATTCGGACGTTTTGTTGTGGAACCTTTGGAAAGAGGATACGGTACAACTTTAGGCAATT
>CAZXSM010000099.1:0-5622 GCA_964643255.1 uncultured Lachnospiraceae bacterium | reverse complement strand
AAATAAAACAATAACTAATAAATATCTTGACAAAGCTAAAAGTGGATGTTAAGATTAAAAAAGTAATCCCCAGTAATTCACTAGGGATTAAGAAATGGGAAAAAAATAGTAAATACAATAAGTTTTATATATAAGATAACTAATGAGGTGGGTATATGAAGTTATCAACTAAAGGAAGATATGGCTTAAGGGCAGTTTTGGATTTGGCATTAAATTCTTCTAAGGAGGAAGTAGTTCCTCTTAGTGAGATTGCTATGAGACAAAACATATCCATAAGTTATTTGGAACAACTAGCTTCAAAACTAAGAAAAGCAGGTATCGTAACAAGCACACGTGGTGCCCAAGGTGGATATCAACTTGCTAAGGATCCAGAGAAGTTATCAGTTGGAGATATATTACGTGCCCTTGAGGGAAACTTACAGCCTGTAGATTGTGCGGAAATAACTGGTGACGGAGACTCTTGTCTTACTTCTAGTAGCTGTGTTACTAAGTACGTCTGGATACGTATTTCTGATAGCATTAGTAATGCAGTAGATACAATTATGCTTTCTGAGTTAATGGAAGAAAGTCATAGAATTAATTTAAATAATGATAAAGAAGACACCTTAGAAAAACCGTTTTGTAGCAACTAAGTAGTAATTGACTAACAAAAATAAATATATAATTATTAGGAGATGACATATATGGATAAGAAAATTTATATGGATAATGCAGCGACTACTAAGACTAGACCTGAAGTTGTAGAAGCTATGTTACCATATTTTACAGAAATGTACGGAAATCCTTCAAGTATATATGATTTAGCTTCTCAAAGTAAAAAGGCAGTAGATAATGCTCGTCAAATTATAGCAGACAGTCTTAATACAAGAAGTCAAGATATATACTTTACAGGAAATGGTACGGAGTCTGATAATTGGGCGATTAAAGGTGTCGCAGAGGCTTATAAGAGTAAAGGGAAACACATTATAACATCTACAATAGAGCACCATGCAGTTCTTTATACATGCCAGTGGCTTGAGAAGAATGGATATGAAGTATCTTATATAGATGTTGATGAATATGGAATTATAAAATTAGACCAATTAAAGAAAGCTATTCGCCCAGATACTATTTTGATATCTGTTATGTATGCTAATAATGAAATTGGAACAATTCAGCCAATCAAAGAAATAGGTGAAATAGCAAAAGAACACGACATTATTTTTCATACTGATGCAGTACAGGCATTTGGTCAAATCCCTATAGATGTAGATGAACTTGGTATTGATATGTTAAGTTCAAGTGCCCATAAGTTAAATGGACCAAAAGGAATTGGATCCTTGTATATTAGAAAGGGTTTAAAACTTAAATCCTTTATCCATGGTGGGGCACAGGAAAGACGCCGTCGTGCTGGGACTGAGAATGTACCTGGAATCGTAGGCTATGGCAAAGCAGTAGAAATAGCTATGAAGACTCGAGAAGAACGTATTAAGAAAGAAACAGAACTTCGTGATTATTTAATAAAAAAGGTAATGAAAGAAATTCCTTATACAAGGCTTAATGGTCATAGAACAAAACGTTTGCCTAACAATGCAAACTTTGGTTTTCAATTTATTGAAGGAGAATCTTTGTTAATTATGTTGGATATGGAAGGGGTTGCTGGTTCTAGTGGATCTGCATGTACATCAGGAAGTTTAGACCCTTCTCACGTATTATTAGCTATAGGCTTGCCCCACGAAATAGCTCATGGATCACTTAGATTAAGTCTTAGTCATGAGAACTCTAAAGAAGAGGTTGATTATGTAGTTGAAAAAACAAAAGTTATTGTTGAAAGACTACGTGCAATGTCACCTTTATATGAAGACTATATTAAAAAGAATAATATAAAAGTTGTAAACAAATAGAAATATGTAAGTGTATTGGATTATAAATATTTGATAGTCATGACATATTAGTACAAAAGAAATATAAATTAGGAGGATATATTATGTATACAGAAAAAGTAATGGATCATTTCACAAATCCCCGTAATATGGGAGAAATTGAAGATGCAAGTGGTGTTGGTACAGTAGGAAATGCAAGATGTGGAGATATTATGCGTATGTACCTTGATATAGATGAAAATGACAAAATTCAAGATGTTAAGTTTAAGACTTTTGGATGTGGTGCTGCAGTTGCAACTAGTAGTATGGCAACAGACCTAGTTAAAGGTAAAACAATTGAAGAAGCTCTTACAGTTACTAACAAAGCAGTAACTGAAGCATTAGGCGGCCTGCCAAAACAAAAGATACATTGTTCACTATTAGCTGAAGAAGCAATTCATGCAGCTTTATGGGATTATGCCGAGAAGCATGATATAAAGATTGATGGGCTTAAAAAACCTAAGTCTGATATTCATGAAGATGAAGAAGAAATAGTGTACTAGAATATAGAAAATGCTAGGAGGACCAGATGAGTAAAGAAAAAGTAGTAGTAGGTATGTCCGGCGGTGTAGATTCTTCAGTAGCAGCCTACTTACTTTTAAAGGCTGGTTATGAAGTTATAGGTGTTACTATGCAAATATGGCAAGATGAGGACTTAGAAGTCCAGTCCGCCAAGGCCGGATGCTGCGGACTTAGTGCAGTTGACGATGCTAGAAGAGTAGCAAACAAGTTAGATATTCCATATTACGTAATGAACTTTAAAGAAGAATTTCAAGATAATGTTATAGACTATTTTGTAGAAGAATATCAAAAGGGAAGTACCCCAAACCCGTGTATTGCGTGCAATAGATATGTTAAGTGGGAATCCCTACTTAATAGATCATTGGCTATAGGTGCTAAATACATTGCTACAGGGCATTATGCTAAGGTTATTCAATTAGAAAACGGCAGATACACATTACAAAAATCTGTTACACAAGCTAAAGACCAGACTTATGCCTTGTATAATTTGACTCAAGATCAGCTAGCCCATACCCTAATGCCAGTTGGTGACTATAAAAAAGACCAAATAAGGGAAATAGCAAAAGAAATAGATCTAAGAACTCACAACAAGCCAGATAGTCAAGAAATATGTTTTATTCCTGATAATAACTATCCTAAATTTATTAAAGAGTATACTAATGAAGAACCCCAACAAGGTAATTTCGTAACAGCAGATGGTGAAGTTATAGGTAAACATAAGGGAATAATTCATTATACAATAGGTCAAAGAAGGGGATTAAACCTAAGTATGGGACATCCTGTATTTGTCCTAGCTATTAGACCAGAAACAAATGAGGTCGTAATAGGAAATTCAGAAGAGGTCTATAGTGATAAGTTATATGCTAATAATCTAAACTTTATGTCAATTCCTGATTTAGAAGGAGACATGAAAGTAATGGGTAAAATTCGCTATAGCCACAAAGGATCTGAATGCACTATTCGCAAGATAGAAGACGATATAATAGAATGTGTCTTCGATGAACCCCAACGAGCTATAACTCCCGGACAAGCAGTTGTATTTTATGATGATGACCTTGTAGTGGGTGGCGGAACAATTATGCGAAGATAAGTTGATGTTACTCTTGTTTTACGAATAATCATATTTATGTGATACATTTCAAAAATCTACAATTATTATAAAGGAAAAGCTGATTAATAATATATATTAATCAGCTTTTCTTGAATTTTGTTATAAAACAAACTCTTTTATATGTTTCTATTCTACCTTCTTAATTCCCCTTATATCTGTACTTGCCACTATAGATTTATAAGTCTGGTAAGTTACAAACCCTGGTTTTCCCCCTCTTGGTTTATTAAGATGTTTCTTTAAGGTGTAATCAACATCTACTTTACCACTTTCTCTTCCCTTTGAATAATAGGCTGCCAGGCTAGCTGCTTCATTTATACTAGTATCTGGAAGGGTCTCAGCTCCTGCTAATTTCACAATTACATGGGAGCCAGGAATTTCCTTAGTATGGAACCACCAATCGTTGTTATTGGCTTCTTTGAAGGTTAATTCATCGTTTTGATAGTTGTTTCTTCCTACATACATATGGAAACCGTCAGAAGAAATATAGTGATGGGGTTTAGATTTTTGATTTTTCTTTTTCCCCTTCTTTTTACCTTTCATTCTACGTTTTACATAACCAAAGTCCATAAGTTCTTCTTTGATTTCAGCCAAGTCAGATTCGGAATCGGCCATATTTAAAGAAGTTTGTATTGTATCAAGGTGTGAAAGTTCTTCCTTAGTATCTTTTATCTGTACAGTTAGGGCTTCGTATGTTCTTTTAAGTTTGTTATATCTTTTAAAAAACTTCTGTGAGTTTTCAGCCATACTTAAGTTAGGGTCTAGATGTATGGTTACTTCTTGACCATTATAATAATTAATAGCTGTAAACTTTTCATCTTTAGGGTCAACATTATATCCATAAGTGTTAATTAATTCCCCATATATTCTGTACTTGTCACGTTTTTCCGTATCCTTATATTGTTTTTGTTGCAAGTCTAACTTCTTAGAAGTTCTTTCTATAGCATTTGAAACTATTTTTCTTAAATTAGCAGACTTTTGCTTAATGGTATTTTCTTTGGCTCTTGCCCCATAATATGTTTCTAATACTTTGGATATAGAGGAAAAGTGTTTGATATCAGCATTCTTATAAATGCTAAGAACAAAACAAGAAAATTCTTCAGCTTGACCATTTTCATATACTATATTAGGCTCGTATTGTTTGTTCTCTACCAGCTTAATTAAGCCTAAAAAGGCCTGGAACAAACGATCTTTGTCTTGGGTAGATAAGGTGTTTGCAGGCATAGAAGCATCCACATCTGCTCTATAACATAATTCATTAGCCATTAAGGGGCTAAAGCCAGTTATAGATGTATAGATTGCCTTATATATAGGGCGGGATTTCTCAAATATAGCTTGATCGAATTTATTATAATCTAATGTAAATGGATCAAGTTTCTTAATCTGTTCGGGTTCAAAATAATCCCTTTTTGGAAGTACTTCCCTTACTGAACTTACAGCATGGGATACCCTTATAATGCTATCAATTATTACATCATCTTCATCACAAAAAATCAAATTACTATGTCGTCCCATTAGCTCGATAATTAGATACTTGTGGCTAAAATCACCAAGTTCATCTATATGTTCAATTTTAATCCTAATAATACGTTCTAGACTTGGTTGACTTATCTCCACAATCCTAGCATTATTTAAATGTTTTCTTAGTAACATGCAAAATGGTGGGGGATTTTGGGGATTTTCCTTAGTTTCCTGACTTAAGCAAACTAGAGGAATACTAGCATTAACAGATATAAGTAATTTATAAGTTGTTTTATTATTATTAACTATTAAAACAATTTCTTCATTTTCAGGTTGATATATTTTATTAATTCTTCCGTTTAATATGGTGTTATTTAACTCGTGTACTAAATTTGACACTACAAAACCGTCTAAAGCCATATAATCTCTCCTTCTTTTAGGGATATTCTTAAGTATAACATTGGTGTTTTAACATGGCAAATAAAGTTTTTTGCTATATAAAAATATTTGTAAAATATAAACCATATTTTACAAATTATATATAAGTTTGTTATAATAGAAAATATAGTAATAAAAATGTCAGGAGGGGATTAAATTGAAGAAAAAGAAGCTTTCTATTATGGAAGCAAT
>CAZXSM010000098.1:0-5726 GCA_964643255.1 uncultured Lachnospiraceae bacterium | reverse complement strand
GACAAAAAAGTGTCTTAAAAAGGGTTGACAATCCAGGGCAATAATCAGTAGAAAAGGAGACATGTAATGTTGCGCTATAAATTTAAAAAGATATTCGGAAATACTAGTGTGTATTTAATACTTCTTGCAGTATTGACTATCACATTATTTCCTTTGTTATATACATTTTTCGGATCATTTAAAAGCAATATGGATTTATTAACAGGTGGAGCTTCTATATTACCATAGCTGAGCTAGTAATAGGTATGATTATTTCAAAACTAAGAAATATTGTAGAGTGTAATGAGGTAATTAGACAAGGTAAGACAAAAGAAGGACTAGTAGGAAATGAGCTAGCTGGAAAAACTGTTGGTATTGTAGGAACAGGGGCTGTAGGCTTAAGAGTTGCCGAATTACTAAAGGCTTTCGGTTGCAAATTGTTAGGTAATAATAGGTCACCTAGCAAAAAAGGCGAAGAAATGGGTATTGAATACGTAAGTTTAGAAGAATTATTAAAGGCTAGTGATATAGTAACCTTACATACACCATTAACTAAGGATACAAAGCACTTAATTAATAAAGATAATATTAAACTACTAAAATCAAATGCCTTATTAATAAATTGTGCGAGAGGTCCAGTAATTGATATCGAAGCTGTGGCACAAGCCCTAAAAGAAAAGCAATTTGCAGGTGCTGCTATTGATGTATTTGAAGTTGAGCCTCCTTTACCACAAGATCATGTATTATTTGATGTTGATAGTGCTCTGCTTACACCTCATATTGCCTTTGCAACAGAGGAATCTATGGTAGTAAGAGCAGAAAAAACTTTTGAAAATGTATATTCATGGATGGATGGAAATCAAATTAATGTAATACTATAAAAATATAATAGAGAAAAGAATATAAAAAGATAACAGAGAAAAGAATATAAAAATAAAATATATAAAAAAGATGTCAGGAGTTTATTCCTGACATCTTCTATATAGAAGGTAAAAGCTATTTTTGTTCTAATCCCTCTAGAAATTCATGAAATTGTAATTCCCTAAGAAGATTTACTACTTCTTTCATAGTTTGCTTATCGAATTTTTTAAGTATGTTATTAACTTGAATTTTTATATTAGATGTAGCTACAAAACTTGTTTCTGATATTTGCTTATAACTGCACCCTTCATATGCTTTTTGTATAGCCTCTTTTCCTGTAGATGCTACACCTATAACTTCCATATTGGCTTCATTAGATATAATCATACTAAAATAATCTCGCATATCTGGCAATGTATTTTACACTGAGGTCTCCAATCAAATTAATCTGATTGGAGACTTTTTTGACGACTATAGATAAATGTTTTCAAATCATAAGAATATTTGCGTTGATAATCACCAATAATATACAACATAGCTCAAAGTTATTGTAGATATTTAAAGGGTGAAAACCTGAATTTAATAAATTAAAGGTTGTTTTTTGCACAAAAAACAAGGAGAAAAGCCCATGAAATCAAGGTTATTAAGAAATGAATAGTCGAAAAAAAGAAATGAATATATACATACTGGCAGAATTGTGAAATACTAGAGCCAAGTTAGAAAAAAGAATTTTAAAAGAATTTTGCATGAAATAATAAAGGAGAGGTGCAAGTATGAATAGAAGTAAAACTGAATTATCTGGCACTAGAAAAAAAAGAAAGAAAACCAAGTTAGGAAATTTTATAAAGTATTTCCGAGGACACTGGCAATTATATGTAATGTTATTTATACCATTATGTGTCTTAATTATATTTGCATATCTGCCGATGGCAGGTATTGTAGTTGCATTTAAAGATTATAAAGCAAGTTTAGGAATATTTGATAGTCCTTGGACAAGTAATTTTGGTATGAATAATTTCATACGTTTTTTTAATAACTATAATTTTGCAGGAATTTTGCGTAATACATTAGTTATTTCACTATATTCATTAGCTGTAAATATACCTACAGCAATTATTCTAGCACTTGCCCTAAATTATACTAAGAATGTTAGATTTAAAAAAGCATCACAGATGATAACGTATCTTCCATATTTCATATCAATAATTGTATTTGTGGGGATTATTAATTTAATGTTTGATACAAGAACTGGAGTCCTTGGAAGTTTTCTATATAATACATTTGGCACAAACATCTTAGGTAGTGCATCTGCATTCCCTCATCTTTATGTATGGACAGGTGTATTACAAGGAGTTGGATTTAATTCTGTTATTTATCTTGCAGCTTTATCAAATGTAAGTATTGAGTTACATGAAGCGGCTCTAATAGACGGGGCTACCTTGTTACAAAGGATTAGACATATAGACTTACCAGCAGTCATGCCAACTGCTGTAACTATGTTGATTTTAAACATGGGAAGTGTCTTAAATGTTGGGCATGAAAAAATTCTGGCAATGCAGAACTATAATAATATAAGTACTTCAGAAATAATATCAACATATGAATATAAAGTATCTTTGGCATCATCTTATCCAGATTACTCCTATGCTACTGCAATTGGCTTGTTTAGATCTGTAGTTGGATTGATACTTATTGTTTTAGCAAATAAGGTGGCAAACAAAGTATCTGATGGCGGATTCTTATAGGGAGGGAAATTATGAAGGAAAGTATAAAAACAAAAGCAAAAAAGAAAAATATAACACAAGATAGAATAGTTTATTTTCTAAATTATGTATTTCTTGGATTATTGGTAATTGTGATATTATATCCACTTATATATGTTCTTAGTGCATCTTTTAGCTCCGGATCAGCCTTGATGTCAGGAAGAGTAAGGTTTTTACCTGTAGAATTCACCTTAGATAGTTACAAGGCGGTTTTCAAATACGATGCAATTTGGACGGGCTATAAAAACTCAATTATTTATACAGTAGTAGGTACGGTAATCAGTGTTGCACTGACATTACTTGCTGCATACCCTTTATCTAGAGATGATTTTCAAGGAAGAAAATTCTTTAATAGAATTTTTGTATTTACAATGATTTTCTCAGGTGGTTTAGTACCTTCTTTCTTATTAATTCAAAGTTTGGGATTAATGGATACCATGTGGGCAGTTATTCTTCCGGGTTCTGTAAATGCATTTAACGTTATAGTGGCAAGGACATTTTTCAAACAAGGTATTCCAGATGAATTAATAGATGCAGCAGCAGTTGATGGTTGTTCCGATTTTAAGTTCTTTACAAAGATTGCATTACCCTTGTCTAAAGCAATTATTGCAGTTCTTGCTCTGTGGATTATGGTAGGCTTATGGAATGGGTATTTTCAACCTATGTTGTATATTAATTCAGAAGAAAAGTACCCACTTCAGTTAATTTTAAGAAGAATTTTACTTTTGTCACAGGTTGACTTTAGTTCTTCTAATATAGATCCAGTTCAAATAGCTAAAAACAGGCATTTAAGTGAAATGTTGAAGTACGCAACCATAATAATTAGTACTTTACCACTTATGCTGGTATATCCACTTGTTCAAAAGCATTTTGTTAAAGGCGTTACACTTGGTTCAGTTAAGGGATAAATTTAATAGGGAAATCACCCAATCACTAAAGATAGATTAATAAAGTCTTTTTGCGACAAAGGCAAGAAGATCAATCAATCTAACAATAAGATTATAAAACTGTGATTAGGGATTTTAATAAATACTATTTGTAAGCGCTATTCAAGTAGTAACAACATGAAGGATTCAAAACAATTTATGGAGGTAGAAAAAGGAATGAAAAAAAGAAACTTATCTAGAAAAAAACTTATTACACTCATAATGACTTTAAGTCTCCTACTTTTATTAGTAGGCTGTGGTGGTAAGGAAGAAAGCGATAAAGCAGGGGATCAAGGTGGAACTTCAACTGAAACAAATGGTGAAGACCCATTTGCATTTGATTCTGTTAGTGATGTAACTTTTCCACTAGAAGAAAAACTTGAATTATCAGTTTTTGTTTATGCAACTGATACAGGTGGAGGGACATATCAGGACAATTATGTAACTGATTGGATTGAAGAACAAACAAATATTCATTTAAATTTTGTTTATGATTTAGATGGAGATGAAGCAAAAACAAGACTAAATCTACTTATGACAGATCCAGATAGCCTTCCAGATGTATTCTTAACAACACATTGGAGTAAGTCTGAAGTTCAGTCTTATGGTGAACAAGGACTTATAATTCCATTAGACGAATATCTAGCAGATGCACCTCGTTGGAATGAAATTAACGAAATGGCTCCAAACAGAGAAGGTGACCTAGTTATGTCAGACGGACACATATATACATATGGGGACTGTAACGAATGTTTCCATTGTAGATATCAAAACCGTATGTGGATTTATAAACCTTGGGTAGATTCTCTTAATGATGGTAAAATGCCTGAGACAACTGAAGAATTATATGATTTTCTTGTAAAAGTTAAAAATGAAGATCCAAACGGAAATGGTATTGCTGATGAAATTCCAATGACAGGATTTCTTGGTGGTTGGGCTACAGATCCTACAGTATGGATGATAAATTCATTTGTACAAGCCAATAATCCACTTAGTAATACAAACCCTACTGTAGGTGCAGGCCTTGTAGTTAGTGATGATGGTACAATTGAATATTCTGTTATGAAAGAAGAATATCGTGAAGCTATGAAATATATTAACAAGTTATATGCAGAGGGACTTTTAGACAATCAAACATTTACACAAGATAATACTCAATTTGTATCAGCACTTGATAATGAAGAAGATAATTTAGTAGCTTTACATCCAGGAGGAGCACTACAAGTAGATGGAGACAACTTCTGGTCAAAGAGCGAAGGTAAATGGCAAGACTGGGAAATCCTTGAACCTGTTGAAGGTCCAAATGGTGTTAGACTTGCTGCGAAAAACCTAGATAACTATTTTGGTTCAACTATTGGTAGTATTTCTAAAAACTGTGAATATCCTGAAATTGTAGTTGCACTTTTTGATTTCTTAGCTACAGAAGAAGGAACAAATGTACAAGCATTTGGAGCAGAAGGAATCGGCTGGGATTGGACAGATGAAGGAGTTTCCCTTGCAGGTGGAACACCTACTTATGAAGCACATGTAGTTCCAGATGATTTTGACTGGATAGGAGCTGGATTTGAGAAAAACTATGATAACTGGTACTGGGTATCAGATGCTTGCGTTAGATCAAGTACAGCTGATTTCAGAGGAGATATGAAAATACAAGAACCTGTTGAGTTAGACCATGAATATGTATTACAACAATCAGCAGAGAAGTATGATCCATTTTCACCAGACGATGAATCTATTGTTCCTAACTTAGTGTTTGAAGGAGAAGATGCTCAATTTATTTCTGAATCTACTGTAACAATTGGCGGTTATGTAAACCAAGCTACTGTAGAATTTATAACAGGAGGATTGGACCCAGAAGCAGATTGGGATTTATATATTTCAAATCTTAAAGACATGGGAGTTGAAAGATATCTAGAAACTTATCAAACATATTATGATCAATATATGGAAAATTTACAATAAAAAGTATATTTAGTATAATATAATTGATACAATTAATATATGTAAAAACAATGCCAGTATTTCATTTGTATGAGATGCTGGTATTGTTAAAACATATAAATAATTAAATGATAAAAGTTAACTATTAATTTAAGAAAAAATGGAGGGAAAATTATGAAAAAACAAGCAGTTAATCCTTTTTTACCATCATGGGAATATATACCTGATGCAGAGCCTTATGTTTTTGGTGACCGTG
>CAZXSM010000097.1:2041-5970 GCA_964643255.1 uncultured Lachnospiraceae bacterium | reverse complement strand
TAATTAGATCAATGGCTCCTCCTAGTCCCTTTATAGGTATTGTAGGAAGATATCCTGCTCCAACTTCAGTAAATGATTTGGGTAAGGGTCCTTTAGTTTGTGCTTTCAATGCTACATATGTAAGTCCACGTCCCATTAACATCGTTGCCAATGTTACAATAAATGGTGGTACACCCATAAATGCTATGAAGAATCCTGCAAACATACCACATCCTAAACCAATAAGTAAAGCAACAATAAATGCTATTGGTGTTGACATTCCATTATCAACTACTAAAATTGCACTAATAGCACCTGTAAGTGCAACAACCGAACCCACACCTAAGTCTACGTTTCCTGTTAATACACATAATAACATTCCAATTGCTAAGATAACTACATAGCTATTTTGCATGATTAGGTTATTAATGTTCATTGCTGAGGCATTTCTTCCACCAGATAGAAAGTAAAACAGCAAAAATATAACTATCAAAAGAATAAACATGCCATATTTTCTCATATCTAAATTTAATTTTTTACTATCCATTATTTTCCCTCCTGTTATGTGCAACAATATGTGTCATGATATTTTCTTGAGACAGTTCATCCCTGTTTAATTCCCCTACAATTTGACCTTCATTTAAAATATAAACTCTACTGCACATACCTATAATTTCTGGCATTTCAGAAGAAATAAATATAATCGCTTTTCCTTCTCTAGCCAAATCTCTGATAATATTATATATTTCGTATTTTGATCCTACATCTATACCACGTGTAGGTTCATCTAAGATTAGTATATCTGGTTCAGTAAGCATCCACTTTGACAAGACAACTTTTTGCTGATTACCCCCAGATAGAGAGCCTGCTTCTTGTTCAATAGATCTTGCCCTAATATTAATTAAATCCATATACTTATTAGTTGATATGATTTCTTTGTTTTCATCTACAAGATCATTCTTAGAAAAGTAGTTCTTAAGAGCTGCCAAAGTCATGTTAAATTTAATATCATGTATATCTATCAACCCTGAGGTTTTTCTATCTTCAGGAACATAAGCTATATTACTGTTAATTGCATCTTTAACATTTCTTAGGTCCAGTTTTTCACCATTTTTATAAATCTCTCCTGATATTTTTTGTCCATAAGCTTTTCCAAATAAACTCATAGCAAGTTCTGTTCTGCCTGCTCCCATTAACCCTGCAAATCCAACAACTTCGCCTGCACGTACATGGAAATTTACATCCTTTATTACTTGCCTGTTTTCATCTTCAGGATGAAATACATTCCAGTTCTTAACTTCAAACATTACTTCTTTTGCATGATCCTCATAATCTGGATAACGATTTGTAAGTTCCCTACCTACCATGCTTTTAATGATCCTATTTTCATCATATCCATCTATTTCTTCATTTAAAGATTCAATAGTTTTACCATCTCTAATTATTGTAATATTATCTGCTACATAACTAAGCTCATTTAATTTATGGGAAATAATAATACAAGTTATTCCATTCTTTTTAAGATCTAATAAAATGTTTAATAGGTTTAAACTTTCATCATCATTTAGAGCTGCTGTTGGTTCATCAAGTATTAGAAGTTCTACATCTTTAGCTAATGCTTTAACAATTTCAATTAATTGTTGCTTGCCTACACCTAAGCTACCTACTTCTGCTTCAAGGTCCTCATCTTCTAATCCAACAATTGAAAGCATCTTTTTAGCTTCTTGCATTGTTTTTGTCCAGTCAATTATTCCTTTATGTGACTTTACTTCATTACCTAAGAATATGTTTTCTGCAATTGATAGGTTTGGACTAAGTGCTAGCTCTTGATGAATGATTACAATACCTTTTCTCTCACTATCTCTTATATTATGGAATTCACAAGTTTTTCCATTATATATAACGTCTCCTTCAAATGAACCATAAGGATAGACACCTGATAAAACATTCATTAATGTGGATTTTCCTGCTCCATTTTCTCCACAGATTCCATGGATTTCACCACGAGTCACTTTAAAATTTATGTCGTCCAATGCCTTTATGCCCGGAAACTCTTTGGTTATGTGATTCATTTCCAAAATTATATTAGACATATATTCATCTCCTTTTCATCATTTTGTTACAATATTCAAGTTATCCTATATTTATAGAGGTGACAACTAAGTTGCCACCTCTGATATTGATGAAATGATTATTAGAACTCATCTGCTGAATAGTATCCGGAATCAATTAGTACTTCTTCGTAATTTTCAACATCAACAGGAACTGGAGTACATAAGTAAGATGGAACAGTTATTACATTATTGTTATAAGTATCTGTATCATTAATTTCAGGCTCTTTGCCTTCAAGTACAGCTTCAACCATGGTTACTGCTTTTTCTGCTAAAACTCTTGTGTCTTTGAAAATAGTCATTGTTTGATTTCCAGAAATGATATTTTTAACTGCCATAAGTTCTGCGTCTTGACCTGTAATTATTGGCCAATCATCCCCTGGTGAATATCCAGCACCAGTAAGTGCAGCTGAAACACCATAACTTAATCCATCAAATGCGCTTGCAACGATATCTAAATGTTCTCCATCAGCATAAAATCCTGATAAAATATCTTCACAACGCTTTTGAGCTGTTTCTTGACTCCAACGAAGTGTGTTAGTTTGAGCAAAATCTGTTTGTCCAGACTGACATACTAATACTCCACTTTCTAGATATGGATCTAAAACCTTATTAACACCTCTGTCTAAGAAAACAGCGTTGTTATCATCTGGTGATCCCATAAAATATTCAATATTATAACTTCTACCTTCTTCTTCTGCAGTTGCTAATTCCATTTTATCTTCTATGTATGTTCCAATTGCAACACCAACGCCCTCATTATCAAATGTTGCATAATAAGATACTGCATCTGTATCCATTAACAAACGGTCATAAGCGATAACTGGAATATCGTTCTTCTTTGCTTCTCCAAGAACATTAACAAGTGCCGAAGAGTCAATGGCTGCAATAACTAAACAATCTGCTCCATTAGTGATTAGGTTTTCAATCTGAGATACTTGCATCTGTACATCGTCTTCTGCAAACTGTAAATCGACTTCGTATCCAAGAGCTTCTAATTCTTTCTTAATATTATCGCCGTCGTCAATCCATCTTTGTGAAGACTGTGTAGGCATTGCAACCCCAACTCTTTTTCCTCCACCGCCGGCACTGTCACATGCAACTAGGCCAATTAGCATTGCCCCTACTAACATAACCCCAAAAAGTTTCTTGATAGTTTTCTTCATTAATACTTCCTCCTTTTTTTACATAAATCATTTCACCTTAAGTTATAGAGTATCCATGTATGAAAAAGTTACATTATATATAAAGGTGCTATTATATATTAAGCATGTTTATCTAAAATAATGACACCTCTTTATCTGATGTTAAAAACTTTATATTCAGCAAAGGACAAAGCCAAATAAGGTACTAACATAATATGTATCTCTTGATTTCTTTAGAACCGTACATGTGGCCTGCTTGTCTGTACAAGCTCTTGGTTTTTTGTCGACTTGTACATATTCGTTATTATTCTTGCATATTATTTGTAAATTTTATTGGTTTTACTAAATTGTTTTCCTTTTAATTACATTGATTATATATATAATGTACATCTTTTTCATAATATTGTCAATACATATTTGTATATTTAACAATTTACTTGTCGTTTTTGTACGAACAAGTCAGAAATACTGCAAAGATTATTAACAATTTAATTGTTGTTTTTACGTTTTTTATGTTTATATATACTTGTATACATAAAGTTGTATATAAACCCCTATTCAACTTACTAATTAAGTTAGCTATTCGTGCATCTGCTAGGAGCACATAAACCACACAAAAAAAGACCCACACAATTGTTTATTCACAATCATGTAGGTCTTACTTTATCTTTTGTATTTTATTGACTTTTCATAT
>CAZXSM010000097.1:0-1941 GCA_964643255.1 uncultured Lachnospiraceae bacterium | reverse complement strand
TTTTGTAAAAAGCTTTTGTAACTTGTTAACTTATCTTTGGTACCTTGTTCATTTTATAAATATGTATGCGAGTAACACTATAAGCCGAGTTATGTATTAGATAACTATTAATGCTACTCATAATGTAATAATAACACGACTTTTGTTCTATGTAAAGTCGAAACAAATGGAAATTCATCAATTAATGCAATTATATCATATGAAATTATATATCGTTCGACCTTTTAAGTTCTTTATCATTTCTTTATCTTGAATATTGGTCTATAATGATATGACTAATCAAATTTACATACATATAAAGCGGATAATTTTAAGGAGATACATAATGATAAATAAATTGACAAAAAAATTAAATATTAAGTATTCTAGCCTTCAGATCTTGCACAACATTGTCTTTGGTGTAGTTATTAACTATGCTACTATATTTTTAAAATTCAAAGGATTTAGCAATACTGAAATTGGGATTTTACTATCAGCTGGTGCAGTCTTATCAATAATAATCCAACCAGCCCTTGCTTCATTTGCAGACAAGACCGATAAGCTTTCACTTAGACAGATTTGTATGATTATATATGGAATCAATTTATCTTTAAGCTTTCTTATGCTTTTTGTTGGTGATATAAAAATAATTGTTTTTGCAATTTATATCCCCGTCTACGCACTCCAACTTACCTGTAACTCACTAGTAAACTCCCTGGCGTCTGAATACCTAAATAAAGGGTTTTTAATAAATTTTGGAACAGCTAGAGGACTAGGAGCTGCATCTTTTGCAGTGTTTTCTGTAGCTATAGGATTTCTATTAGGAAGATATAATGCAAACATTTTACTTTACCTAGCTATAGTCCTATATATCTTTAGCATCTTAAGCGTGTATTCCTTTAAACTTAGTTCAGAAGAACTAGCCCATGTTCCTAGTCCTTCAGTTGATGAAACAAATCTAGGTCATGAAGAGGAAAGTACAACAGCCTTGGGCTTTTTAAAGAAATATAAAAATTTTACTATACTCCTAATTGGGATTATATTAATCTTTTACTCTCACAATATAATTAATACATATTTAATTAACATTTTTGAAAATGTTGGTGGTGGCGAAGAGAACGTTGGAATAGCTTTTGCTATAGGTGCCGGATTAGAACTTCCAATTATGGCAGGCTTTATACTCCTCCTTAAAAAGTTCAAATGCAGTTCAATGATTAAGTTTTCAGCTGTATTTTATTTTGTGAAATCATTTGCAACTGTACTAGCTAGCAGTGTTAGTGGAGTTTACTTTGCACAAGTTATACATATACTGGGATTTGCACTATATACACCGGCAATCGTATATTACATAAATATGGTAATTCCAGCCAAGGATTCAGTTAAGGGTCAAACCATGGCAAATGTGGCTTCAATTGGCATATCCAGTGTTCTTGCTAGTATAACTGGCGGGGTCATTCAGGATACTTTAGGTGTAACACCTATGTTGATCATTGCTACAATCGTTACGGCTATTGGAGTCTTAGTTGTATTTGCTGGAACAGAGGATACAGGGTATATTGATAAATAATCTGTAAGAGAGAGGTTTTTACTCCTCTCTCTAGTTTTATTAAACTTTCCAAAATCATAGTAAGGACAGATCTGGAATATTTTTATATATTAAATAAATCATTTAAATTTTCTGCCATTGTTGGGTGAGTAAAAACTTGATCTCTAATATAGGTATATGGAATATTATTGTCCATAGCCATCTTTATGAGGTTTATTAGTTCCTCAGATGAGTCTCCAAATAGACTTGCACCTAATATACTATTATCTTCATCATTAACCACTAATTTAAATCTTCCTCTTAAATCATTATTGACATGTCCTCTTGGCATGTTAGCTACATCCATGGTATTTACTTTAAGCTTATAGCCCTTATCCTTTGCTTCTTTTTCAGTTAAACCCACTCTTGCATATGTT
>CAZXSM010000096.1:0-6183 GCA_964643255.1 uncultured Lachnospiraceae bacterium | reverse complement strand
TGTATGAAGCTGACAAGTACTAATAGGTCGAGAGCTTGACCATAGAGTCTTGTTTAATTTGTAAAAATAGTAATGAAAATTACTTTGATGATGATAAATTTTGTTTAGGCAAATATTATGTTTACCATATGTGTAGAGTTGATTTTAAATTAATAATGTTTAATAAATTGGCCTGAAGTCTTTACTTCAGGTTTTTTTATATTCTTATATACGGGTAATTGTAGAATTATGTAAGATTTGATTTGAAATATAGTGAAATCTAATATATAATTGTTCCTATAAAAGGATAAAATTATTATATAGAAAACTATTTAACCATACAGAAAATATAATTCAGAAGGAGGTCGCAGGATATTTTATGAAAAGCCCTGCAAACAATATGAGCACAGCAGAAATTTTTAATGGAACTATATTAGAAATTAGAATTGATAATATGCATTATGGAATTAAGGCAGATACAATATTTGAGATTCAAGATTATAGGAAGAGTTCACCTGTTCCTAACACTCCAGATTACATAGAAGGTATATACATATATAGTGATAATGTAATTGTAAACGTTAATCTAATTAAACTTCTTGGATTAGATATAGATTACACTAGAAAAAAATTAAAAAACATTATTGTTTATTATGACGAATCATATATAGGTTTAATAGCTGATGAAGTAATAGGAATGTATGATATAAGGCCAGAAATGATGGAAGAAAATGCTGACAGTAAAGATGGTGAGTTTATTCTTTCAAGTATAAAAAATAATAATAATAACAAAGTTAAAATAATAGATATAGACAAACTTCTACAAATAAAAAAGAATCTTTATTTAGACATTTGATTTGGAGGCTTAAATGACATCAAAAAGAATTATTCCATGCTTAGATGTAGATAATGGAAGAGTAGTAAAAGGTGTTAATTTTGTAGACTTAATAGATGCAGGAGACCCTGTTGAAATAGCAAAAGCATATAATAAAGCAGGTGCTGATGAACTTGTATTCTTAGATATAACCGCTACTACTCAAAATCGTAATACTACCTTAGAAATGGTAAGAAAGATTGCAGATGTTCTAGATATACCATTTGTTGTAGGAGGAGGTATTCGTAGTTTAGAGAATATAGAAACTATATTAAATGAAGGAGCAGATAAGGTAGCTATTAATAGTGCAGCTATTAACAATCCTGAATTATTAGAACAAGCTTCAAGTAAATTTTCTAGCAAAAGAATAGTATCAGCTATTGATGCTAGAAAGCGTGAGGATGGAAGTGGATGGAACATCCTTAAAAATGGTGGACAAGATGCAGGTATTGATGTACTTGACTGGGCAAAGCAGGTTACAGAACTTGGGGCAGGTGAAATTCTTCTTACAAGCATGGACAAGGATGGAACAAAAGATGGCTATGATATTGATCTAACTAAGCTAGTAGCTGAAAATGTATCAATTCCTGTTATAGCATCAGGTGGTGCTGGCAAGAAAGAAGACTTTTATCAAGTTTTAACGGTAGCTAAAGCGGATGCAGCCTTAGCAGCTTCTTTATTCCATTTTAAAGATATAGAAATCATGGAATTAAAAGAATATCTAAAGGAAAAAGGTATTAATGTTAATATTTAATACTAAGAATATAAAATTAGCTTGTAGGTGTTTATTTTGATAATTAAAGAAATTACAAATGATTGGTTAGATGAAATAGGCAGTGAGTTCAGAAAACCATATTATAAAGAATTATCTGATTTTGTGTTAAATGAATATAAAAACAATATAATATATCCCGATTCCTCTGATATATTTAATGCATTTCATTTAACCCCATTAAAGGAAGTAAAAGTCGTTATTCTAGGACAAGATCCATATCATGGTGAAGGCCAAGCCCATGGCTTGTGCTTTTCAGTGAAACCTGGAATTAAGATTCCCCCTTCATTAATGAATATATATAAAGAATTAAAGGATGATTTAGATTGTAAAACCCCTAATAACGGATACCTCATAAAGTGGGCAAAACAAGGAGTTTTAATGCTTAATACAGTACTTACTGTTAGGGCTAATCAGGCAAATTCACATAGAGGTAAAGGCTGGGAAGAGTTTACAGATACTGTAATAAAGGCTGTTAATAAACAAGACAGGCCAATAGTCTTTATTCTATGGGGTTCACCAGCAAGGAAAAAGAAAGCAATGTTAAATAATCCAAAGCATTTAATATTAGAAGCACCTCATCCAAGCCCCTTATCTTCCTATAGAGGATTTTTCTCTAGTAAACATTTTAGCAAAACTAATAATTTCTTAAAAAAACATGGATTAAGCCCGATAGATTGGCAAATTGAAGATATTTAAACTTTTACTAACAAGAATTATATTATAATAAAGCAAATAAACTTTTAGAGAGAATTCAAAGGAATTCTCTCTAAAAATTTGCCAATATATAAAATATTATAAGATATTATTTGTAAAGATGAGATCTGTTTTTAAGGGTATATTGCAGATATAATTTTATCAACCCTTTTTTCTGCTTTGGCAAGAGCAGCTTTTCTTTCGTTTTCACTTGTGCCAGTGCCATCTACTAATAATTTTTCAAACTGTTTTATTCCCATAAATTTCATTATATCTTCAATATAGTCCAAACCTCTATTAAATATTGGCCTTGTTACTAAGGGGATTTCAGCCCCAGAAGATTGGATGTAGACAAAAGACCTTGGTTTATCATCTAATAAACCAACAGGCTTATTACCCTTTTCTGGGAATGAAATTGTTAGGTCTTTTTGTACAATACAATCTATATATTCCTTAAGTGGAGAAGGAAAGGATAGACTCCACATAGGAGCTGCTAAAACGTATATATCCGCTGATATAAACTGATCACATAAAGTTCTGATTTTCTGGATTTCTTCTTGTTCCTTTTCTGGTAGTTTTCTAGCATCTTCTTCTTTAATTACACAGTTAGGCCCATCAAAGTATTGGTATTCTAATCGTGGAATGTGGGTGGCATATAAATCTAGTTCTTCAATTAAAAAGTCTGGATTCTTATCTGTAAAACTTTCAACAAAAAACCTACCAACAGTACGGCTTGAAGATAGTTTCTCAGGTTTTGAGTTAACGGTGATATATAATAATTTACTCATAATTATACCTCTTTTCAATATTTTGTATTATATGATAGTATGTACTAAAATTTATAAATTATTAAAAAAAATGCTAGTCCCTATTAGGAACTAGCATTTAAAAATTATATTTTATGATTCTGTAACAGTCTCTAAAGACTTATACCTATCTACACCAATGTTGTTTTCTAGCTTTGTAAAAGCACTAGATAACATTAATTTAATACGGTTTAATTGATTTACTTCACTTGCTCCTGGATCATAGTCGATTGCAACTATATTTGCTTCTGGATATATTTCACGTATCTTTTTAATTGTACCTTTACCAATTATATGGTTTGGTAAACAAGCAAAGGGTTGTGTACAAACTATGTTACTTACACCAGATCTTATAAGAGAAACCATTTCACCTGTCAGGAACCATCCCTCACCAGTTTGGTTACCTAGTGATACTATAGGTTCAGCATACTCACCTATTACATCAATAGGGACTGAAGGAAGGAAACGTTTACTCTTTCTATATGCCTTATTTGCTTCTTTTCTAGCAAACTCAAGTAATCTAATTCCAAGGTTATTTATTTTGATTTTATACTTACTGTGACCAAAATATTCTGTTTTATATTTAGCGTTATAGGCACAATATAATAGGAAGTCTGCTAAATCGGGAGCAACTGCTTCTCCACCTTCTGATTCAATAACATCTACAACATAATTATTAGCCGCTGGTAGATACTTTACTAATATCTCTCCAACAATACCTACCTTAGGTTTCTTAATGTCTTTAAGAGCTATATTATCAAAATCTCTTATAATATTATGAATGTTTTCTTTGTATGTTTTATGGCTTGCCTTTTCTAAATCTTTTATACACTTTGCTTGCCATTTTTTATGTAGAGCATCAACTGATCCGGGAACTTTTTCATAAGGTCTAGTACGGTATACAACTTTCTGGAAGATGTCTCCATATATCATGGCTTGAACCAAAGCAATTAATAATTTAGGAGTTATCTTTAAACCAGGATTCTTCTCTAAACCTTGTACACTAATAGCAATTACAGGTATGTGGTCCATACCAGCCTTCTTTAGTGCTCTCCTAAAGAAGTTTACATAATTAGTTGCCCTACATCCACCACCAGTTTGAGTAATTAATACTGCAACCTTATCTAAGTCGTATTTGCCAGACTTAAGAGCGGCCATCATTTGTCCCACAACTATAATTGAAGGATAACAAGCATCATTATTTACATATTTTAATCCTTCATCAACAATATAAGAATCATCTTCATCTCCCATTAATTCAACATTAAAACCATTATAATTCATTCCGGCTCTAATTAAATCAAAATGAATAGGTGACATTTGAGGCATTAGAATTGTATAGTCCTTGTTCATTTCTTTTGTATAAACAACTCTTTCGTATGAATCAGACCTAATTTCTCTTTCTTTAGTACGATGCTTTTCTTTATCTTTCACAGCTGCAAGAAGTGAACGAATTCTAATTCTTGCCGCACCTAGGTTATTTATCTCATCTATTTTTAGTACTGTATAAATTTTACCTGAATTAGTTAAGATATCACTTACCTGTTCAGTAGTAACAGCATCAAGTCCACACCCAAATGAATTAAGTTGTATAAGTTCTAGATTATCCTGAGTTTTAACATAGGATGCTGCGGCGTAAAGTCTAGAGTGATACATCCATTGGTCAACGGCCATTATCTCTCTATCAACCTCTGCTAAATGTGATACACTATCTTCAGTAAAAACAGCGAGCCCATAAGAAGTAATTAATTCAGGTATACCATGATTAATTTCAGGATCAATATGGTATGGTCTACCTGCAAGGACAATACCCTTTCTACCAGTTTCCTTAAGATATTCTAAAGTTTCTTCTCCCTTTTTCTTAATATCATTTCTTTCTATTTCTTGTTCAGCCCAAGCCTTATCAACTGCATTCCATACTTCACTATCATTTGTATCAGTTAATTCCTTCATAATTGTAACTAATCGATTACCAAGTATTTCTTTGCTTTCAAATGACATAAATGGATTTTGAAAATTGATATTTTCTTGATCTAAATTTTCAACATTATTTTTTATGTTTTCACTGTATGAAGCTACAATAGGACAGTTATAGTGATTGTTTGCACCTTTTACTTCATCTTGCTCATATGCTACAGCAGGGTAGAAGATAAAATTTATTCCTTCTTTAATTAACCATTCAATGTGTCCATGAGCTATTTTTGCTGGATAACATTCTGATTCACTAGGTATTGATTCAATTCCCATCTCATAAATATCTCTTGTAGATAAAGGGGAAACTACAACCCTATAACCCATTTCTGTAAAAAATGTGTGCCAGAAAGGATAATTTTCATACATATCAAGAACTCTAGGAAGACCAACACTACCACGATGAGCGTCTTCCTCTGCTAGGGGTTCATAGTCAAAGGTTCTATTTAATTTATATTCAAACAAGTTGGGTATTTCTTCTTTGTTTGCACCTTTGCCGAAGGCTTTTTCACAACGATTTCCAGTTATAAACCTTCTACCTCCAGTGAAACGGTTAACTGTTAATTGGCAATTGTTTGTACAGCGTCCACACTTAGCTGTAGAGGTTTTAACTTTAAGATCGATAATTTCATCTATTGAAAGCATAGTAGTTCCCTGGCCTTCATAACATTCTTTAGCTATTAAAGCAGCCCCGTAAGCCCCCATTATACCTGCAATATCAGGACGAACAACCTCAGCACCGATTAAACGTTCAAATGCTCTAAGTACTGCATCATTATAGAAAGTTCCACCTTGTACAACAATATTTTCTCCTAGTTCACTAGCACTTGAAACCTTTATTACTTTATATAAAGCGTTTTTAATTACAGAGTATGCAAGACCGGCGGAGATATCACCTACGGTTGCACCTTCTTTTTGAGCTTGTTTTACTTTAGAGTTCATAAATACTGTACATCTTGAACCTAAATCTATAGGGTTATCAGCAAATAGTGCTATATCAGCAAAATCAGAAACTTCATACTCAAGGGAGTCTGCAAATGTTTCAATAAATGAACCACAGCCTGAAGAACATGCTTCATTTAATT
>CAZXSM010000095.1:0-6491 GCA_964643255.1 uncultured Lachnospiraceae bacterium | reverse complement strand
TTCCTACCTTAACGTTAGCTGCTAGTGCTGAAATCCATAAACCAACTGGAACAAAGCTAGAGAATATTATTATTAGTAATAAAATAATACCTAATATAATAATAAATCCAAGATTTTCTGACATTCTACTACCCCTTTCTGAAATAAATCTGTTAAATATAAGTTTTATAGTTAATTGCTTAAAATATTTCCATATTCTACTTACAATACATTAATTACATTGACCGAATCATATTAATTTATTCATCGGATTTTACTACTATTCTTACACCTTCTACCTGATGAACCACAATCTTAGTATCCTTCACTATATAATTTCCATCACTAACAACGTCATATTCCTTGTCACCTATTTTAGCTCTTCCTGCAGGCCTAAGGTCTGATATCACAACACCTGTTTTACCAACTAAGTCTACATATCTTTTTGAGCTAAGATAACCTGATTCAGTGTTCAATTCATCAGTGAGAACCACTTTTGAGTTCTCTCTACCTTTAGATAAAACCCTTACAATAACAACAAACATTAGTATTAGTATGGCAATGACAATAAGTGTTATAAGCACGCCATCTTTTATAGAATTAGCTGTTAAAAATATACCAGCTAATAAAGATATTAGTCCTGCAATTCCTGGTCCTTGTAATCCAGGCATAAACATTTCAATACCAACTAGAACAAATCCTAAACAAAATAAAACTATCTGCAATGCCAGTGTCCAATCTACTGCATTAAATGCTCCAGACATAAGAAAGCCCCCTTTCTATTGGTTATTAAACTATCTTATTATATAAATGTATGAGTTACATATGAAAAAATTCTGATAAAACACTTGAAAACAATAGAAATGTAAAAGAATTCTAAAGTAATTTTAACACAAACCTTAGCAAAAGTCTATAAATCTAGGGCAATTTTATGGTATATAATATTAAATTTCTGTTACATTTACTTGTTTTGTATTTCCTCAATTGCTTCAATTACTGCACTTCTAAAGCCATGTTTTTCTAAAGAGGCAACTCCAACAATTGTGGTTCCACCGGGTGAGCATACTGCATCTTTCATTACTCCTGGATGTTCTCCACTTTCAAGTTGCATTTTGGCTGTACCTGCAAGCATTTGGCTGGCTAACTTATAGGATAAATCTCTTGGAAGACCGTGTTTAACTGCCCCATCTGATAAGGCTTCTATAAACATACTTGCAAATGCTGGCCCACAACCAGTTATGGTGCCTGCTATTCCTAGATTATCTGTAGAAACTTCTTGGACTAAAGCAATTTTAGAAAATATATCAACAAAAGCTTGAAGCTGGTCATCTGTTAAAGAGTGTTTATCCTCATATACAATAACCCCTTCACCTACTGACACTGGTGTATTAGGTAAAGTACAGATATAGTGGGTGTTTGATGGAAATATTTTTTCATATTTGTCAAAAGAATAGCCAACCACAATAGAAACCACTATTTTCTTATCTAAGTAATCTTTAATTTCTTCTACTACAGCCGGGGCTACATTTGGTTTGACTGCTATTACAACCATATCTACACTATCTACTAGCTCTTTAGAATCTCTACATGGATTAAATCCATAAGAACTTGTATTATCATTTAACTTTTCCCAATTAATATCATAAGCATAAATCTGATCAGGATTCATAGCTTTATTATCCGTCAATCCTTTTGCTAAAGCCTGCCCCATATTTCCAAATCCAACAAATCCAATCTTCATAACTTATCCTCCTTATTTTCACCTTATATACTAACTTTTATGTGCATACCAATAAAATCAATACTTCTTCATAGATTATTTTCATTTTAGTAAGGGTCCTGTTTATTTCACTTTATTAATGTTTTTCATAAAGTTTTAATTTTTCTTGTGGAATACTTTAATAGTTTTTGTTGAAATTTAATGATAAGTTTAAAACTTACATGTTGATATTTCCCGCCTATTAACTTAAACTTAATAGTAGTATAATTCTCAATACTTGTCAAAATATAATTACAAAATAATAATCACAAATTATTAATTATATAAAACAATGTTACGAAAGACAATTAGGAGGTAATTAATATATATATGGAAGCATTTGTTAGATTTGAAAACTTAGGTAAGATATATCAATCCGGAGATATTAAGGTTGAAGCCTTGAAAAATGTCTCCTTTGAGATAGACCAAGGCGAAATTTGTGTCATAGTTGGCCACTCTGGAGCAGGTAAAACAACCCTACTTAATATCTTAGGCGGAATGGATACCTTAACTTCAGGCAGGGTATTTCTAGGAGACAGGGAAATATCAGCATATAACAAAAGGGAACTAACTACATTTCGTAGAGAAGACATTGGATTTGTATTTCAATTTTATAACTTGATACCAAACCTTACAGCTCTAGAAAACGTGGAAATAGCATCTCAAATGTTAGATGATGCAATTCCTGCCCAGGAAATACTGGAGAATGTAGGTTTAGGCCATCGACTTAAAAACTTTCCATCCCAGCTCTCAGGGGGCGAACAACAACGTGTTGCAATTGCAAGAGCATTGGCTAAGAAACCAAAACTTCTTTTATGCGACGAGCCAACAGGAGCCCTTGACTATGAAACAGGCAAGCAAATATTACAATTACTACAAGACCAAAGTCGCAAGCACGGTATGACAGTTGTCATCATCACACATAACTCTGTATTAACATCAATGGCAGATAGGGTCATCCGAATAAAAAGTGGTACTGTAAGTGATTCTTACAAGAATGAGCTTATAACACTAGTGGAGGATCTTGAATGGTAAGAAAAAAACTATCCGCTTGGACGAAAAACAATTTACGAGAAGTAAAGAATACCTTTGAAAGATATATTGCCATTATAGGAATTATTGCTATTGGTGTTGCCTTCTTTGCTGGACTAGTTATTACAAGAGATACTATGGTAGCAACCTTAGATAAATACTTAGTTGATCATAATATGTACGACTACCGTTTGCTTTCAAATGTGGCCTTTGATAAAGATGATTATAAGCATTTTGAAGACTTAGATGGTGTAAAGGCTGCAGAAGGTGGAATATCAATTGACTTTCATGGCACTTTAAAAGAAAGAGACCAAACCTTAATCTTTAAAGCCCACTCTATAACAGAAGAAATAGGCAAGCTTAAGCTAGTAACCGGGAGACTACCAGATAATGCCAATGAAGCCGTAGCTGATTCCCTTAATTTTAATGAAGATATTATTGGAGAAACCATTAAAATTTCAAATGAAAATGACCAAGATACTCTTGATACCTTTGCTTTAGAAGAATATACCATTGTTGGAACTGTCCAATCAACTGAATATATTAGCCCCCAAAGAGGTACAACAAACATTGCAAATGGCAGTATTAATGCATTTATCTATATTCCTGAACAAGGATTTGATGTGGATTACTACACGGAAATGTTTGTAAAGTTAGACCAAGATGGCTTTCCCTATACAAAAGATTATGAAGAGCTTATTAGTGAAAATGAAGAAATGATTAAACTAATCTTAGATGATAGGGCAAATGCACGATTCTCTAAAGTAATCGATGAGGCAAATGAAGAAATAGCTGAAGCTGAGTTAGAATATCAAGATGGTTATAACGAATACTTAAGTGAAAAAGCTGATGTAACTAAAGAGTTAGAAGATGCCTATGCTGAAATTCTAGATGGACAAAATGAAATCCTAGAAAATGAGCAAAAACTGGTAGACGGTCAAGAAGAAATCGATGAAGGCCTTAGAAAATACAATAAAGGTTTAAGGCAATATGAAGATGGACTGGCAGAATTTGAAGCTAATAAAGAAATCACTTTGAAAACTCTTAAGGAAAAGCAAGAAGAGATAGATAATAACAGGGCTCAGGTAAGTAGAGGAATTAATGAAATCGAAACAAGTGGGGTAATAGAACAATATGCAAGTCTGCAAGAAGCTCTAACTCAACTTGATGAAAATATAAGCATTATTGATGACAATAGACCAGCTATAGAAAATGGAATTAAAGCAATTGAATCATCTGAAGCCTATCCTATAATTAGGCAGTATGATGATATATCTGAAGGTATTGACTACTACAGTAACTTAAAAGCACAGATACAAAAAAATCCACTTTTTATTCAATTACTTCAAGAGCAAAAAACCCTTGAAGAAAGGCTAAATATCTTAGAAGCCAAGCCAGAATCAGAAACAACAAAAGAAGAAATAGCTGAGATTGAGCTAATTAAAGCTAGTATCTTAGAAATAGAGTCTAATCCCCTGATTCATAAGTTTTATGAAGTTGATCAGTTATTAGATACATTGCTCCTATATGAAGATTTAACCAAGGCCTTATCTAGCATGGATGAGGTAATACTTAAAAGAAACACTGTAGCCCACGCAATAGATCAAATTGAAGCAAGTGGAGTAATAGAACAATATGGCAGTCTTCAAGAAGCCCTAGTCCAGCTAGAGGCAGGACAAGGCCAGTTAGATGAAGGATTAATTACTGCCAATCAAGAATTTGCCAATGCTGAAGATGAACTTGCTAAGGCCAAAGAAGAACTTGATGAGGCAAATAATCTTCTCTCCTCTTCACAAGAAGAAATCGACCAAGGATGGGAGACCCTTAATGAAGGGAAAGCCGAGCTTGCTGATGGTTTAGTAGAGTATGAAGATGGTAAAAAAGAAGCCGAAGAAGCTTTCGCAGAAGCTGAACAAGAATTAGATGATGGTAAAAGAGAGATAGATGATGCTAAAGAGAAAATAGCTGACCTAAAAAGCCCAACAACATATGTATTTGATAGAAGCTCAAATACAGGTTATTCAAGCTTTGACAACGACTCAGCTATAGTTGCTGGGATTGCAAGAGTACTACCTATATTCTTCTTCCTAGTAGCTGCCCTGGTTTGTTCTACAACAATGTCTAGGATGGTAGACGAACAAAGAACTCAAATAGGTACCTTGAAATCCTTAGGATATAGCGATATAAAAATCACTAACAAATACGTGGCTTATGCAGGAAGTGCAGCCACAATAGGTTGTGTAATTGGTTATCTTCTAGGAATAACATTCCTACCTTGGGCTATATGGACTGCTTTTGGTATGCTTTATAAGTTCGCACCTATTGAATTTATATTTGATTGGAAGTTAGCCCTTATATCCTTACTTGTTTCATTGCTTTCTTCTGCAGGGGTAACATTTTTTACATGTAGAAAAGAACTAGCTTCTACACCTGCTAATTTAATTAGGCCTAAGGCTCCAAAACCGGGTAAACGCGTACTCCTAGAGAGAATTCCATTTGTCTGGAATAATCTAAGCTTTCTGCGTAAGGTGTCTATAAGAAATATATTTAGATATAAGAAACGTTTACTTATGACAATATTGGGAATTTCAGGTTGTACTGCCCTAATAGTTGCAGCCCTTGGGATTAATGATTCCATAGGAAACATTGCAAATTTCCAATTTGACGATATAATGACCTACCAATATGAAGTCTACTATACAGAGGAAATGTCTGATGAGGATAAAGATGAATTTAATGAAAAACATAATAAGGTCTTATCTGAAAATGTATTTGTAGCAAAAGAGACTTTTGAACTAATAGTTAATGACCATAGCAAAACATTTAACCTTATATCAACAGATGATCAAAATATTAGCAAATTAATTCACCTTAATATTGATGGACAGAATATAGGCTATCCAAAGGACGGGGAAGTAGCCTTAAATACCAAGCTTGCAGATGAAGCTGGGGTTTCTGTTGGAGATAATGTCACAATCAAGATTTCTGATACTGAACATGTAGAAGCAACCCTTGGTGGAATATATGAAAATTATATTGATAATTATATGTATGTGACTGATACCACTTATGAAATGTTATTTGGTGAAAAACCAGCACATTTAAATTCATTTGCAACAACTAGTCAAGAAGGTTTAGATAGTGTAGCAGGTAGCATAGCCTCAGACGAAAATGTAGCTACTCTTATATCTACGCAAAACATACGTGAAGTTGTTGATGATACAATGACTAGCTTAAACTATGTTATATGGATTGTTTTAGGCTTTGCTGTTGCCTTAGCCTTGATTGTTGTATATAATCTCAACAACATCAATATAACTGAAAGAACAAGAGAAATAGCAACACTTAAAGTACTTGGATTTTATGAAAAAGAAACCCACGTATATGTATTTAGAGAAAACCTAGTATTAACGGCTGTTGGCATATTCATAGGACTCTTCCTCGGAAGAGGCTTACTAACCTTTATAATGGGTCAAATCAAAGTGGATTTCGTAACTTTTAAGCAACAAATTTTTCCACAAAGTTATATTATAAGTGTAGTAGTTACCTTCCTAATTACCATAGGGGTGAACTTGATTCTTAGTAAGAAAATAGATAAGATAAATATGGCTGAATCCCTAAACTCAGGTGAATAAGCAAAAAAAGGATGTTCCAAACCATCAAAGGTAAAAACCTTTGTAGTAGGAACATCCTCTTTTATTGTTTATACTTATTATATTTA
>CAZXSM010000094.1:0-6865 GCA_964643255.1 uncultured Lachnospiraceae bacterium | reverse complement strand
TAGTCTGACATCGCCTTGTTTAAAAAGTTTTTCATGTGACATGAATAGATTAATATGATATAATTGCTAGAAGTGGTTATTATATCAATTAGGGTAATAATTAACCTAGAGAGATGGAATTATATTCAGGAGGATTGCTCATGAAGGAAGAATTAAAAAACAGTATCAATTTTGATAATCTATCGGCTTATGAATTGATGCAAGATCAGAAGTTAGAAGATATTCGTAGCTTTGGATTACTATTTAGCCATAAGAAAACTGGAGCGAGGGTTGCTGTAGTTAGCAACGATGATGATAACAAGGTGTTTTCTATAGGGTTTAGAACACCACCAGAAAATAGTAAGGGAACTGCCCATATAATTGAACATTCAGTCTTATGTGGTTCTAAAGAGTTTCCATCTAAAGATCCATTTGTTGAATTGGCAAAAGGGTCCCTTAACACCTTTTTAAATGCAATAACATACCCAGATAAGACGGTATACCCTATTGCAAGTACTAACGATAAAGATTTTCAAAATTTAATGCACGTATATTTAGATGCTGTATTTTATCCCAACATATATAAAGAAGAAAAGATATTCCAGCAAGAAGGATGGCACTATGAGCTTGCTGATAAGGATGCACCATTAGAATATAATGGCGTTGTATATAATGAAATGAAGGGTGCATTTTCATCACCAGAGAGTAAGTTGTCTAGGACTATATTAAATTCACTGTTTCCAGACACAGCCTATGGCGTTGAATCAGGTGGAGATCCAGATTATATTCCAGAATTAAGTTATGATGAATTCCTTGATTTTCACCGTAAATATTATCATCCTACAAACTCATATATTTATTTATATGGAGATATGGACGTCGAAGAGAAATTAAACTGGATAGATGAAAACTATTTGAAAAACTTCGACTATGGTCCAGTGGATTCAGAAATAAAATTGCAAGAACCATTTGATCAAGTAAAAGAGATAAAAGAAGAATATTCCCTAAGCGAAGGTGAGGACACTAAAGACACTACTTACCTTAGTTATAATATAGTTACTAACTCAAGCCTAGATACTGAGACAACCATGGCAATGAAAGTTATAGATTATTGCTTGTTATCTGCACCAGGTGCGCCACTAAAACAGGCATTAATAGATGCGGGAATTGGTAAGGATATTCTAGGTGGGTATGATTCAAGCATTTGCCAAACCACATTTTCAATTATTACTAAAAATACTGATGAATCTAAAAAACATGAATTTGTTAAAATAATTAAAGAGGTCCTAGAAGATGTAGTGGAGAATGGTATTGAAAACAAATCTCTAGAAGCAGCAATTAACTCTATGGAATTTAGATACAGAGAAGCTGATTTTGGATCATTTCCAAAAGGATTAATGTATGGAATTGACTTGCTTACAACTTGGTTATACGACGATGAGAAACCTTTTGATGCTATAGGTGTTGAAATATATGAGCTATTAAAAGATAAAATAGGAACAGATTATTATACTGACTTAATTAAGAAATATTTACTAGATAATAATCATGCATCATTAGTAATATTAGAAGCAAATCCAGGATTAACAACTAGACAAGATGAAGAATTAAAGGAAAAGCTAGCCAACTATAAAATGAGTCTCTCTGAAGAAGAAATTAATAAAATAGTTGAAGAGACAAAAGAATTAATAGAATATCAAGAAGAACCATCTTCTCAAGAAGATATGGAAAAGATTCCATTGCTTACTATTGATGATATTGATAAGAAAGCTAAGAAACTTTATAACAAGGATATTGAAGTTGATGGAATTCCGATTGTTCATCATGATGTATATACTAACGGGATTGCATATTTGAAGTTAATATTCTGTCTTGAGAATGTACCAAAGTCGCTAACGCCTTATATTAGCCTGCTTTCAACAGTTCTTGGCTATATAGATACAGAACATTATAGTTATGCAGACTTATCTAATGAAATAAATATTCACACAGGTGGAATAAGAAAAAATGTAGTGACATATTCTAAGAAGGACTCTACTACTGAGTACATTCCTGTATTTACAATCGATACAAAAGTATTATATGACAAGATGGATAATGCTTTTGATTTATTAAAAGAGATTATTAGTTTTTCTAAGCTTGATGATGAAAAACGATTATTAGAAATTATAAAAGAAACAAAATCTAGGTTGCAAATGTATCTAACATCTTCAGGACATTCTGCAGCAGTTAATAGGGCAGTTTCATATTTTTCAGAAGTAGGAAGATATAATGAAGTAACAAGCGGAATTGCTTACTTTAGATTTATTCAAGGTCTAGAAGAAGACTTTGATAATGTTAAAGAAGAACTTATAAGAATATTAAAACAGTTAATGATCTACATCTTTAGAAAAGAAAACCTAATGATTAGCTTTACTTCAGACCAAGAAGGATTAAAAACATTAGAAGGCAAAATTTTACCATTTGTTGAACAACTTAAACAAGATGAAGTTGAAAAAGCATCTGGTGGGTTTGAACTTCATAAGCTTAATGAAGGATTTAAAACATCAGGCCAAGTCCAATATGTTGCAAGGGCTGGGAATTTCATGGATGCAGGTTATGAATATACAGGAGCCCTAGATGTACTTCGTATAATTTTAAGTTATGGATATTTGTGGAACAATCTTCGTGTAAAGGGTGGAGCATATGGTTGCATGTGTGGATTTTCCAAACTTAATGGTAATAGCTTCTTTGTATCATATAGAGATCCAAACCTAAGAGAAACAAATGAAGTTTACCAAGGAATTTATGATTATTTAAAGAATTTTGATGCCGAAGACCGGGATATGGTTAAATATGTAATAGGCACAATAAGTGGTCTTGATACCCCAAGAACTCCAAGAGCTAAGGGTGAATCATCTATAACTGCCTATCTGACAGGTATTACTGAAGAGGATATGCAAAAACAAAGAGATGAAATCTTAAATGTTACTAAAGAAGACATAAGAAACCTTGCTGATATAGTTAAGGCAATTTTAGATGATGGCAATATATGCGTTATTGGAAATGAGAATAAGATTGAAGAAAACAAGGATTTATTCCTTGAAGTAAAGCAGCTATTTTAAATTTTAAAAAGTCAATAAAGCACTAAAGGAGAAAATAATTTAAACATGAAAGAACACATGGAAGAAACAGATTTTAAGTCTGGATTTGTAGCATTAATTGGACGAACTAATGTAGGTAAATCTACCTTAATGAATAATATAATAGGGCAAAAAATGGCAATAACATCAAATAAACCGCAAACAACTAGGAATCGCATCCAGACTGTATACACACGTGATAATGGACAAATTATTTTCATTGATACACCTGGCATTCATAAAAGCAAGAATAAACTTGGTGAATATATGGTAGGTGTTGCAGAGAGAACTCTTAAGGAAGTAGACCTGATATTGTGGCTTGTTGAACCTTCCACCTATATAGGCGAAGGGGATTCCTATATCTTAGACCAATTAAAAGCCAGTAAAACACCGGTAGTTTTGGTAATTAACAAAGTTGATATTATTCCAAAAGAAGAACTGCTTATTATAATAGATAAATACAAAGATGTATATGACTTTGCTGAGATAATTCCAGTATCAGCTTTAAAGGGTGACAATGTAAATGTATTAGTTGAATCTATTTTTAAATATTTACAAGAAGGTCCAATGTATTATGATCCTGATACAATTACTGACCAGCCTGAAAGACAAATTGTTGCAGAGCTAATTAGAGAAAAGGCGCTAAGATGTTTAGGTGATGAAGTGCCTCATGGAATAGCTGTAACAATAGAAAGTATGAAAGAACGAAAAAACAAAGAGATTATGGATATAGATGCAACAATTATTTGTGAAAGAGAATCTCATAAAGGAATTATTATAGGTAAAAAGGGATCAAAACTTAAAGAAATTGGAACACTAGCAAGACAAGAAATAGAAAATTTATTAGATATTCATGTAAACTTGAAACTTTGGGTAAAGGTTAAGAAAAACTGGAGAGATAGTGATTTTCTATTGAAAAACTATGGATATCGTGATAATGAGTAATAGTTCAATATAAATAAGCCCCAAAAACCAAATGACATTAATTACAAGTTTAATTCTTTTATAATTGGCAATAATATAAATGTCCACATTAATTAGATGTAATAAAAACCTAGTGGATATGAACATATTAACTGTAATCATGATTTGGAACGGGGGCTATTTATATGAGTGATCAAGATTATTGGGACAAATTTGTAAAAACCGGAAATGTATACGATTATCTTAATTACACAGCATGCACAAGACAAGATGAAGACGGACAAATGTCTAAAAGTAAAAGTGAAGGTGAGCCAAGAAGTGGCGAAAATAACAGTGACAGGAATGGTACTGAAGGCGATGCCTATAGGTGAATATGATAAAAGACTTGTCATTTTAACAAAAGAAAAAGGTAAAATAGCAGTTTTTGCAAAAGGCGCTAGGAGGCAGAATAGTGCCTTTTTAGCATGTAGTCAACCTTTTTCATTTGGTGAATTTGAATTATATGTAGGAAGAAGCTCCTATAATATAGTTACAGCTAGAATATCAGATTACTTTGAAGATGTAATCATGAACTTAGAGGCGGCCTACTATGGTATGTATTTTTGTGAATTGGTAGACTATTTTGCCCAAGAACATGATGATGGAAAGGACATGTTAAATCTCTTATACATATCTCTTAAGGCCTTACTCAAAGAATCCATAGGAATAAAACTGGTTAGGTATATATTCGAGTTGAAATTATTTGTAATTAATGGTTTGTCACCTCAAGTATTTGAATGTGTTAGTTGTGGTAAAGAAAAAGAAGTAGAAAGTTACTATAGATTCTCTAGTAATTCAGGAGGCTTATTATGTAGTGATTGTACAAGTGTAGCAGGAGATTCGATAAAAATCAGCCAGCCTACTGTATATACACTACAATATGTTATTGCTAACCCTATAGATAAACTATATTCATTTACAGTTTCAGACCAAGTTCTTAGAGAATTAAAAAGATGTTTAGACCAATATAGAAAATTATACATAGATAGAGAAATGAAATCATTAAAAATTATTGAAAAAATCTTGTAAATAGCATATAGTAGAAAATATGAAATAAAATGAATTTATCAAGACCAAGAAGAAGGGCGGTGTAGAAGGGTTTAGCAAGCAATGTACATTATTGACGTTTAGGCTCTTTTAATTATGAAAAAAATATTTTTAGTTTTATTATTTACTAGCTTAATAATCTTGTTAACAGGGTGCGGCAAAGTTGAAGAATTAACGGCAGAAACTGTAAATAACAATACCATACTAATAAGAGAAGATGGTTCTCTCCAAGTAGCTCTTGTAAGTTTATTTGACAAGGATTATTATGAAGTTGAGGAATTTAAAGATTACGCTAGTGAAGAAATAAGTAAATATAACTCCACAGAGGGTGCAAACTCTATCACAGTTGATGTTATAGATAAAAACAATGATAAAGTTACTACTATATTAACTTACAGTAATATGGACCACTATAGTAAATTTAATGATATTGAAGGTAAGATGTCTTTAGTAGCTGATTTAAAATCTGATGAAAAGGAATTACCCGATTCGTTTTTAGATAAAAAAGGTAATGAGGTATCACTTTCAGATTCACTTAAAAAAGACGATTATAAAGTGTTTACTATAAATGAACATACCAATGTTGTAGTAGAAGGTAAAATCTTATATTACTATAATGGTAATTATATTGATTCAAAAACGATAGAAACAGATGATGAAGAAATGACATTTATTATTTATAGAGATCCAATTTTTTAATATAAGAGTGGAAAGAGGTTAAAGATGAAAAAAACAATGGAGAAAATAGTTGCGCTAGCCAAAGCTCGTGGATTTGTATATCCAGGTTCTGAAATATATGGTGGACTTGCAAATACATGGGACTACGGTAATCTAGGCGTTGAACTAAAAAACAATGTAAAGAGTGCATGGTGGCAAAAATTTATTAGGGAACATCCACTTAATGTGGGAATCGATAGTGCAATTCTAATGAACACTGATGTATGGAAGGCATCTGGGCATTTAGGTAACTTTGCAGACCCATTAATGGATTGTAAGGAATGCCACGAAAGATTTCGTGCAGACCAGATAATAGAAGAATACGCAAAAGAAAATGATATTGTGATTGAAAGTACTGTGGATGCATGGTCTCATGAAGAAATGGAAGATTACATAGAAAAGCATAATATTCCATGTCCAACATGTGGCAAGCATGACTTTACTGATGTTAGACAATTTAATCTAATGTTTAAAACCCATCAAGGGGTTACAGAAGCAGCACAAAATGAAGTTTTCCTAAGACCAGAAACAGCACAAGGTATTTTTGTAAACTTTAAAAACGTACAAAGAACATCTCGTAAAAAGATTCCTTTTGGAATTGGACAAATAGGGAAATCATTCCGTAACGAGATAACTCCAGGAAACTTTATATTTAGAACAAGAGAATTTGAGCAAATGGAATTACAATTCTTCTGTGAGCCAGATACTGACCTTGACTGGTTTGCTTACTGGAAAAAATATTGTATCGATTTCTTGCAGTCTCTTGGTATGAAAGAAGAAGAGATGAGAGTTAGAGATCATGATGCCGAGGAACTATCTTTCTATTCCAAAGCAACTACAGATATTGAATTTATGTTCCCATTTGGTTGGGGTGAACTTTGGGGAATCGCTGATAGAACAGATTATGACTTAACCCAGCATCAGAATGAATCTAAAGAAGATATGAGCTATTTTGATGATGAAAAGAAAGAAAGATATATTCCATATGTAGTTGAGCCTTCCTTAGGTGCAGACCGTGTAACTTTGGCATTTTTATG
>CAZXSM010000093.1:0-7073 GCA_964643255.1 uncultured Lachnospiraceae bacterium | reverse complement strand
ACCAAGTGGAAGGACTTTATCAGGTGGTTTAGATCCAGCGGCTCTTCGTATGCCAAAGAGATTCTTTGGTGCTGCTCGTAATATGCGAGAAGGTGGAAGTCTTACTGTACTATCAACTGCACTAGTTGATACAGGAAGTAGATTAGATGATATGGTTTATGAAGAGTTTAAAGGTACTGGTAATATGGAACTCATATTAGATAGAGAACTATCAGAAAGACGTATATTCCCAGCAATTGACTTGATAAAGTCTGGTACAAGAAGAGAGGATCTGTTATTAAGCCAAGACGAATTAGAAGCAAGTTATTTAATGAGAAAGGCTTTTCATGGAGCTAGACCTGATGATGCTGTGGAAAAAATAATAGAATTATTTCTTCATACCAAATCTAATAAAGAACTTGTACAAGTAATTAAGAAGACAAAACTATAAAAAAGATTAAGTCTTGCAATCATTTATATCCTGTGATATAATAAAACAGCCGTTTAATAAAAGGCAATTATTAACTTGAACTTAAAATACTTAACAATGTAGTATAGATATTATATTGTTAACTTAATAAAAGAGTAAGATTTAAAGAGGTGAGAGCATGAAGTCAGGAATTCATCCAGAATATTATAATGCTAAAGTAGTATGTAACTGTGGAAATGAATTTGAAACAGGTTCAACAACTGAATCTATTCGTGTTGAAATATGTTCAAATTGTCATCCGTTTTATACAGGACAACAAAAAACAGCACAAGCACGTGGAGCGATTGAGAAATTTAATCGTAGATATGGTATTGAAGAAGACAACTAAAATAGCTAAAGTATTTCTATAAAATAGGTTGAGGTTATTTATAATCTCAACCTCTTTTTGAATTGATATATAAATATAAAGATTAAAGTTTTCCTGTAAATTGAAAGGATGTGTATTATATGAAAGCTTCTGGAATCGGTGGGCAAGCTGTTATTGAAGGCGTTATGATGAGAAATAAAGATGAGTGTGCCGTAGCAGTTAGAAAACCAGATAAAGAAATCACAATTAAAAAAGATAAATTCGTAAGTAAATCTGAGAAATATAAAATATTTAAATTACCTATATTAAGAGGAATGTTAAATTTTATAGAATCCCTAGTTATGGGAGTTCAAATATTAACATATTCAGCTAGCTTCTATGAAGATGAAGAAGAGGCTGAAAAAGAAGGAAAAACATTTAAAAAGATTTTTAAAGATAAGGCAGAGACTGTAGCCCTAGGTTTGACAGTGACTTCTTCTATAGTACTGGCTATTGGATTATTTATTTTGTTGCCATATTTTGCAGCGGAACTTATTGGAAGAAACATTGAGTCTACAGCGGTTTTAACACTTGTGGAAGGCGCAATAAGAATTATTATATTCGTATCATATATATATTTAATATCTAAAATGGAAGATATTCAAAGGTTATTTATGTACCATGGAGCAGAACACAAAACTATTAACTGTATTGAACATGGATTAGAATTAACTGTTGATAATGTTAAAACCCAATCAAGAGAGCATAAACGTTGTGGAACAAGCTTCACCTTTATAGTTATGTTCATAAGTATAATATTCTTTATGTTTATTCGAGTTGAAACAATATGGCTTAGAGTATTACTTAGATTATTACTTATTCCTATAATTTCAGGTGTTTCCTACGAGTTTTTGAAGTGGGCTGGTCGAAATGATTCTTTAATAGTTAGAATTCTAAGTAAGCCTGGATTGCTTTTGCAAAGGTTCACAACTAGAGAACCAGACGATGATATGATTGAGGTTGCAATAGCATCTGTAGAAGCAGTATTTGATTGGAAAGCATTTATTTCATCTAGTGAAGAAACAGAGTCAGATGTTGAACTTGTTGATACTGATAGTGAAGTAGCTCCCGATTTAAGTATGTCAGAAGCTAGGGATAATAAGACTGATGATAACATTTCGATTTCTAATGATAATGAGGCTGTTGATGAAGTAATAGACGCTTATAAAATCACTAATAAGTACGATAAGGATGATGAAGTGTTACAAGCAATAGAAGAGTTGGTAAAGACGAATTAACAAAATGAAATCATATAAAGAAGTATTTGAAGAAGGAAAAAAACATTTATTAGGCAAGAAGATTGAGGATTGGGAAATTGATGCTTGGTATTTGTTTAGTCATGTTTTTGATATGACTAGAGCCCAGTATTTCATGGATTATGATAAATTATCTTCCCAATCACAATATAGGCAGTATATAGACCTTATAAAAACAAGGGCTAATCATGTTCCTTTACAAGAGATTCTTGGATATACAGAGTTTATGGGTCTAAAAATAAAAGTTAATGAACATGTTTTAATACCTAGACAAGAAACAGAAATATTAGTGGAAGAAGCACTAAAACTTTGTGAAGGTAAAGATGTTTTAGACTTATGTACTGGATCAGGATGCATAATAATAAGCCTGATGAAACATGGTAATATTAATAGAGGAATGGGAACAGATATATCTACAGAGGCATTAAAGGTAGCAAGAGAAAATGCAAAAATCAACCAGGTAGATATTAAGTTTTTACAAAGTGATTTGTTTGATAATATAGAAGATAAATTTGATATAGTTGTTTCTAATCCACCTTATATACCAAGAGATGATATTGAGAACCTAAGTAAAGAAGTAAAAGACCATGACCCTCTTTTAGCTTTAGATGGCAAAGAGGATGGCTTATATTTTTATAAAATGATAGCTAAAGATATAAAAAAATATATAAGGTCAAATGGATATTTGTTATTTGAAATAGGATACAATCAAGCAGATGATGTTGTAAGCATATTAAAAACAGAAGGAATTAGCAATATAAAGGTAATAAAAGATTTAACGGGATTTGACCGTGTAATTATAGCAAGAATTTAAGATTGATAAGGAGGTAAATTATGTTTGGAAAATTAGAAGACATTGCCATGAAATATGAGGAAATTATAAATGAATTAAATCGTCCTGAAGTTGCAGCAGATCATAATAGGTTTCTTGCACTTATAAAGGAGCAAAATGAGATTTCTGAAATAGTTGAAGAGTATAATGAATATAAAGAAATAAAGAATACTATGGATGAGAGTTTGGAAATTCTTGAAGAAACTAATGATGAAGAATTTCGTGAACTAGCAAAAGAAGAATTAAACGAAGCAAAAGAAAAACTTCCCCAAATTGAAGAAAAGCTTAAGTTTTTATTAATACCTAAAGACCCTAACGATACCAAAAATGTTATTATTGAAATACGTAGTGGTGCCGGAGGAGATGAAGCAGCCTTATTTGCAGCGGATTTATTTAGGATGTATACAAGATTTGCGGAAAGACAAAACTGGAAAATTGATATGATGTCAGTTACGGAAAATGGAATTGGTGGATTCAAAGATGTTGTCTTTATGATAATTGGTAAAGGCGTATATTCTAGAATGAAGTATGAAAGTGGTGTGCATAGAGTTCAACGTGTACCAGAAACTGAATCAGGTGGAAGAATTCATACATCCACAATAACAGTAGCAATTATGCCAGAGGCTGAAGAGGTTGATGTTGACTTAGATATGAATGATTGCAGAATCGATGTATTTCGTTCATCTGGTAATGGTGGCCAAAGCGTTAATACTACAGACTCAGCTGTCCGTATCACTCATGTACCAACAGGAATTGTTGTGTCTTGTCAAGATGAGAAATCTCAGCATAAAAACAAAGATAAGGCATTAAAAATACTAAGGAGTAAGCTTTATGAGCTTGAAATGGAAAAAGCTCATGATGAGGAAGCTCAAATGAGAAGAAGTCAAGTTGGAACAGGAGATCGTTCGGAAAAAATTAGGACATATAACTTCCCACAAAATCGTGTTACAGACCATAGGATTAAATTAACTCTTCATAATCTTAGTGACATATTAGATGGGGATTTAGATGAGCTTATAGAAAGTTTAGCCACAGCAGATCAAGCTGCAAAGCTAAGTGCTGTAAGTGCATAAGTAGATTAATTTATAAGCTAGCAAGTATTTTATTAAGCCTTTTTTATTAAATTACTAGTGTGTTTATAAATTTAAAAAAGAGGTGTTTTAGGATTTGATTAGTAGTTTGCAAAATGGACAGATTAAACACATAAAATCATTGCAAAAGAAGTCAAGAACAAGAAAAAAAGAAAATGCCTTTATTATAGAAGGTGTCAAGATGTTTGAGGAATCAAGAATCCATGGAAGATTAATCAAGTCTTATTTTTCTGAAACCTTTTATAATTCAAAGTATAGTAAAGATCCTGATTATTTTACCGGACTATCATATGAAATAGTCCAAGATTCTATATTTAAGCAGGTTTCTGACACACTTAGTCCTCAAGGAGTCTTAGCTATAGTTGAAACTCCTAATTATGATATAAATGTTATGATGAAAGAACCTGATACTACTTTGTTGTTATTAGAGAACATCCAAGATCCTGGAAACTTAGGAACCATGGTTAGAGCAGCTGAAGGAGCAGGCTTTACAGGTATTGTCCTAAGTAAAGACTGTGTTGATATGTTCAATTCTAAAGTGATTAGGTCTACAATGGGTGCAATATACCGACTCCCTTTTGTATATGTAGAGGACTTTGAAGAATGCTTAGAAGAGATAAAAAAAGAAAATATTTCTATATATGCAGCTCATTTAGAAGGAGCAGTTTCATATGATAAAGTAAAATATCCTCATAAGTGTGGTATATTAATTGGTAATGAAGGTAATGGACTTAAAGATGCCACTACAGAAAAGGCAGATAGATTAATTAAAATTCCTATGAAGGGTCAGGTTGAATCTTTAAACGCAGCAGTAGCAGCAGCTATAATAATGTTTGAAGTGGCTCGTCAAAGAAGAGTTTAAATTTAAAAAGCAGAATTTAAATTTAATTATAAAAGTTTATTATGATTTAAGTAATATAACTACTTAAATCATAATAAACTTTTTTTAGGCTTAAGGTTAAATATTTCATGTTAAGACTTTATTAAGATAAAATTAAGGTTTTATATATTGCTAAAGAAAACTTGATGAATTAGTATAAGAAGTAATAAAAATATATATATGAAGAGAAGTGGAAGAAAAATGAAGAAGATAATAAAAAAATATATGGACAATCGTAATTCATGTTTAACCCTAGTTGCAATTTTATTTACATTAAAGATAATTACATACTACATACTAATCGAAGCTAGTATAGGTGATATATTTAACTTGATTATTACAGGGTTAATCTTTGTAGCAATTTTCTTAGGTCTTGCAAGTAGTAAATACAAATATAAGAAACAAATATTTTTATTCTTATATCTAGGATTTAGTATTCTAATGTTTGCTGATTCAATGTATTATAACTATTATCATCAAACTGTATCGGTAAAACAAATATGGCAAATTAAGAATGTTGTGGAAGTACCTGATAGTGTAGCCGCTACCCTGATTCCATCAAGTGTTTTCTTAGTAATAGATATTCCTTTTGTTTATTATTTGTTTAAAAGAATAGTTAAATTAGGTAAAGATAATAAGGATAGTTTTATAAGAAAAGATTCTAATAAGATTAATATTATTAACATTATTATTACAATGGCCTTATTTGTTACTGTAATTAATCCTTTTAACAGTATTAGTTTGACAAAAATCAATAGCTTAGAGTTTTTCTCAAGCCATATTAATGATGTTTATGTGGCCTTAACTGAAGACATAATAGTTGAAAAAATATCAGCAGAAGAAGTACTAGAAACAGTAGAAGCTTTTCAAGAAGAAAAAAATCACTTTGATGAAGAAGGGGTTAATCTTAAGTATAATGGAATAGGACAAGGTAAGAACTTAATCCTTGTGCAAGTTGAGGCTTTACAAAACTTTGTTATAGGAAGAGATTATAATGACCAGATTTTAACTCCTAACCTAAACAAGCTTATTCAAAATGATAGCCTATATTTTGACCAGTATTACTCACATATAGGTAAGGGTAATACTGCAGATGCAGAATTTTCAACTTTAAACAGCTTGTATCCAGTTAGTGGTAGGGAAGTATATTCTATGTATGAAGATAATGTTTTTTATGGACTTCCATGGATACTTAGAGAACTAGACTATGAAACCCGAGCTTTTCACGGTTATAGAGGAGAGTTCTGGAATAGGGAAGATGCTTATGTTGGTCAAGGGTTTGAAGAATATTATAGTATGGAAGATTTAGACCAAACAGATATACTTGGTTTGGGTATATCTGATGCTTCAATATATAATCAAACTGTAGATATAATAAAAGATATAAGGAATCCTTTTTTTGCCTTTATTGTCACCTTAACAAATCACCATCCTTTCCTTTTACCTGAGAATTTACAAAAAATCAACTTGTTAGAAGAACATCAAGATACTAAGTTTGGAAACTATCTACAAACTGTTAATTACACTGATTATGCTATAGGTGAATTTATTAAGGAACTAAAAGAAGAAAACTTATACTATAATTCAATTATTGTATTTTATGGGGACCACCATGGTCTAAATTATAGTATGGATGATAATGAAATAATGGTTTCGGAATATTTAGATAAACCTTATTACTATGATGAGATGCTAAATGTTCCTATGATTATACATATTCCAGGAAGTGGGGTAAAAGAAACAATCTCTAACACAGGAGGTTTTGTTGACTTCCTACCAACCATAGCAAACATTATGAATTTGGATATACCTCATCCATATATATTAGGCCAAGATATAGTTAATGAAAATGATGGATTTATTGCATTTACTTCATATCTTTTAGAAGGTTCTTTTATTCATAATGATATAATGCTTGAAATATCAAGAGAAGGGATTCTAGAAGGCAGTCTAGCCTGGAATGTTGATACTTATGAAGAAATAGACCCCTTAACATTAGAAGAATCTTATGACCGTGCTATTACTGTTAAACAAACATCAGAAGAAATATTAGATCAAGATTTAATCAAGGAGTATATAGAAGGGTTAGAATAGGATTCGTCAAAGTGTTAAGATCGGGTATTTGAATTTTATTAAATTATAGTTTATTATATTATAATAAAATAAAAAGTAATAGTAAGGAGAAAACATGGATCCTGA
>CAZXSM010000092.1:0-7140 GCA_964643255.1 uncultured Lachnospiraceae bacterium | reverse complement strand
GGGTCGATTTAAAGAGCAAACATCTAATTATCCAAAATCAAAAGTTGATTTAATGGATGTTTCACCTAAGATGGTGTTTTCAGTTGCAACTTCAATGATTCCTTTCCTTGAAAATGATGATGCTAATAGAGCTCTAATGGGAGCAAATATGCAGCGTCAAGCAGTTCCATTAATTAGAACTGATTCTCCTATTGTAGGTACAGGAATGGAAAGAAAGGCTGCTCTTGACTCTGGTGTTTGTATTATTGCTGAAAAATCAGGTGTGGTTTCAAGCTGTAGCGCAAATAAGATTGAAGTTAAAAATGATGATAATACAAAGTCAGTATATAAACTGATTAAATTTAAAAGAAGTAACCAAGGTACTTGCATTAACCAAATGCCAATTATTAACACAGGCGACAGGGTTGAAAAAGGCCAAGTTATAGCCGATGGACCATCTACAGATAATGGTGAGATTGCACTAGGTAAAAACCCTCTAATTGGTTTTATGTCTTGGGAAGGATATAACTATGAGGATGCAGTATTAGTAAGTGAAAGATTAGTTCAAGATGATGTTTTTACATCAATTCATATAGAAGAATACGAATCTGAATCAAGAGATACAAAATTAGGACCAGAGGAAATTACTAGAGATATCCCTGGTGTTGGTGATGATGCTCTTAAAGATTTAGATGAAAGAGGTATTATAAGAATCGGTGCAGAAGTACGTGCTGGTGACATTTTAGTGGGTAAGGTAACTCCAAAAGGAGAAACAGAACTTACTGCGGAAGAAAGACTACTTCGTGCTATATTTGGCGAAAAGGCAAGGGAAGTAAGAGATACTTCACTTAAGGTTCCACATGGTCAATTTGGTATCGTTGTGGATACAAAAGTATTTACTAGAGAAAATGGCGATGAATTACCACCTGGCGTTAATGAATCGGTCAGGGTTTATGTCGCGCAAAAACGTAAGCTTCAAGTTGGAGATAAAATGGCTGGGAGACATGGTAATAAAGGTGTTGTTTCAAGAGTGCTACCAGCTGAAGATATGCCATACTTGCCAAACGGAAGACCACTAGACATTGTATTAAACCCACTAGGGGTTCCCTCTCGTATGAATATTGGGCAGGTATTAGAAATCCATCTTAGTCTAGCAGCAGAAATTCTAGGTATCAAAGTGGCTACTCCTGTGTTTGATGGAGCTAATGAAGAAGATATTATGGATACCTTGGAAATGGCTGATGATTATGTTAACACTGATTGGGATAGCTTTGTAGATAAATATGAAGAAATACTAAATCCAGTTGTTCTTGAACATTTGGGCCAGAATCAGGAAGAGGCTAAGAAAAAATGGCAAGGAGTTAAGATTACTAGAGATGGTAAGATTACTTTACGTGATGGACGTACAGGAGAATACTTTGATGGTCCAGTTACAGTAGGGTTTATGCATTACTTGAAGTTACATCATTTAGTAGACGATAAGATACATGCCCGTTCTACAGGTCCTTATTCCTTAGTAACACAGCAACCACTAGGTGGTAAAGCACAATTTGGTGGACAAAGATTTGGTGAAATGGAAGTTTGGGCATTAGAGGCATATGGTGCAGCCTTTACATTGCAGGAACTTTTAACTGTAAAATCTGATGATGTTAATGGTCGAGTTCAAACATATGAAGCTATTATTAAAGGAGAGAACATACCAAAACCAGGTATTCCTGAATCCTTCAAAGTGCTACTAAAAGAAATGCAAGCATTAGCATTAAATGTTTCCGTATTAGGCGAAGACGGAAATGAAGTTATAATGAATGAAAATGACTCATATAACGAGGTTGAAGATTTAACTTCACTAATTGAAGGAGAAAATAATAAAGATTTGAGTGAATACGATGAATCAAATAATGAAGAGAGTGTATTTGATAATTTCGAAGATGATGAAGAGTAAAGGTAACAAACCTTTTTGTTACCTTGAAACTACTATGAAAGGGAGTGCTATATAGTGCCAGAAGTAGTAAATAATGAAAACGCATCAACTATAAACTATGAAGCAATTAGAATTGGCTTGTCTTCTCCAGATAAGATTAGAGAATGGTCTTATGGAGAGGTGAAAAAACCTGAAACTATTAACTACAGGACTCTTAAGCCAGAAAAAGACGGCCTATTTTGTGAAAAAATATTTGGTCCAAGTAAGGATTGGGAATGTCATTGTGGTAAATATAAAAAAATCAGATATAAGGGTGTAGTTTGCGACAAATGTGGTGTTGAAATTACAAAATCTAGTGTACGTAGAGAAAGAATGGCGCATATTGAACTTGCAGCTCCAGTATCTCATATTTGGTATTTCAAGGGGATCCCAAGTAGAATGGGATTGATTCTTGATATGTCACCTAGGACTTTAGAAAAAGTACTTTATTTTGCTGCGTATATAGTAATAGATGAGGGTGACACCAATTTAGAATATAAACAAGTAATAAATGAAACTGAATATAAAGAAGCATATGAAGAATTTGGAAACACCTTTAGAGTTGGTATGGGAGCAGATGCAGTTAAAGAAGTTTTATCAAAAATTGATTTAGAGGCAGAATCTGCTGAATTAAAGAAAGATTTAAAAAGCTCTAAAGGACAAAAAAGAGCTAGGATTATAAAAAGGCTCGAGGTAATGGAAGCATTTAGAGAATCAGGTAATAAACCTGAGTGGATGATTCTAGATGCTATTCCTGTTCTTCCACCAGATCTTCGTCCAATGGTACAATTAGATGGAGGTAGATTTGCAACATCAGACTTAAACGACTTGTATAGAAGAATTATTAATCGTAATAATCGTTTAAAAAAATTAATGGGTCTTGGAGCTCCAGATATTATAGTAAGAAATGAAAAACGAATGCTTCAGGAATCAGTAGATGCTTTAATAGATAATGGTAGAAGGGGAAGACCTGTTACAGGTCCTGGTAATCGTCCTCTTAAATCTCTGTCAGATATGTTAAAGGGTAAACAAGGACGTTTCCGTCAAAACCTATTAGGAAAAAGAGTGGATTACTCAGGACGTTCAGTTATTGTTATTGGCCCAGAATTAAAAATATATCAATGTGGATTACCAAAAGAAATGGCTATAGAACTATTTAAGCCATTTGTAATGAAAGAGCTAGTAGCTCAAGATAAGGCTCATAATATAAAATCAGCTAAGAAAATGGTTGAAAAGTTAGACCCTGAAGTTTGGGATGTTCTAGAAGAGGTAATAAAAGATCATCCAGTGATGTTAAACCGTGCTCCAACCCTTCATAGACTAGGCATACAAGCATTTGAGCCTGTTCTTGTAGAAGGTAAGGCAATAACATTACATCCACTAGTTTGTACAGCTTTTAATGCTGACTTTGACGGAGACCAGATGGCAGTACACTTGCCTCTTTCTGTTGAATCACGAGCTGAATGTAGATTTTTGTTATTATCTCCAAACAACCTTTTAAAACCTTCTGATGGTGAGCCAGTGGCTGTTCCTTCACAAGATATGGTACTAGGTATATATTACCTGACTACTATAAAAGATAATCAAAAAGGTGAAGGGAAAAGTTTCAAAGATATAAATGAAGCAATACATGCTTACACAAACAACGAGATCTCACTACATGCTAAAATTAATATAAGAAGAAAAGGTATTAACAATCAAGGGCAAGAAGAGACACGAATTATACAATCTAGTGTTGGTAGATTTATGTTTAATGAAGTAATAAGCCAAGACTTAGGTTTTGTTGATAGAACAAAAGACGAAAACTTTATGAAACTTGAAGTGGATTTTCAGGTTGATAAAAAACAATTAAAGAATATTCTAGAAAAATATATAAATACCCATGGCGCAACTAAAACGGCAGAAGTACTAGACGAAATAAAACGTTTAGGATTTCATTATGCAACTAAAGGTGCCATGACAGTATCAGTTTCAGATATGACAGTACCACCAGAAAAAGATGAGATTATTGTTACAGCAGAAGAAAAGGTGGATGCTATTTCTAAAAAATATCGTCGTGGCTTGGTTACAGATGAAGAAAGATATAAAGAAGTTATAGCTATATGGAAAGATGCCGATGATGAAATAACAGAGAAACTGCTTTCAGGTTTAGATAAATCCAACAATATATTTATGATGGCAGATTCTGGTGCTCGTGGTTCTGATAAGCAGATTAAACAATTAGCAGGTATGCGTGGTTTGATGTCAGATACAACAGGGCGTACTATTGAACTTCCTATTAAATCAAACTTCCGTGAAGGTCTAGATGTTTTGGAATACTTTATTTCTGCTCATGGTGCTCGTAAAGGATTATCAGACACCGCCCTTCGTACAGCTGACTCCGGATATTTAACCCGTCGTTTAGTAGATGTATCCCAAGACCTTATTGTACGTGAAAAGGATTGTTGTCACGGTAAGGAAGAGGTTAATGGTGTTTGGATAAAAGCATATACTGATGGTGAAGAAGTAATTGAAGGTCTTGAAGAAAGAATTACAGGAAGAAATGCGGCTGAAACAATATATGATGATAATGGAGATATTATAGTTAAGACTAATCATATGATTACTCCTAAACGAGCAGAACGTATCATGAATACAAAAGAAATAAAAGATGCGGGTAATGATGCTCAGGTAAAAATCCGTTCAGTTTTAACTTGTGATACTCAGATAGGTGTATGTTCTAAGTGTTACGGATCTAACCTAGCAACAGGTGAACCAGTTCAAGTTGGTGAAGCAGTTGGAATTATAGCTGCTCAATCGATAGGTGAACCAGGAACTCAGTTAACAATGCGTACCTTCCATACAGGTGGTGTAGCTGGTTCTGATATTACACAAGGTCTTCCACGTGTTGAAGAATTGTTTGAAGCTAGAAAACCAAAAGGATTGGCAATTATTGCTGATTTCGATGGTACTGTAACAATTAATACTAAAAATAAAAAAGAAGTTATATTAACAAATAGAGAAAACGGAGACACTAAAAATTACTTAATACCTTATGGTTCAAGATTAAAGGTATATGATAATCAAGTAGTTGAGGCGGGAGACCCAATTACAGAAGGTAGTATTAATCCACATGATATTCTGAAAATCAAAGGTACACGTGCTGTTCAAGATTATTTGATTAAAGAAGTTCAAAGAGTATACCGTCTACAGGGTGTTGAAATTAATGATAAGCATATAGAAGTTATTGTGCGTCAAATGTTAAAGAGAGTTAGGATAGAAGATGGCGGCGATACTAATTTATTACCAGGAAGGTTAGTTGAGAAATTTGAATTTGACGAAGCTAACGAAAAAGTAAGAGATGAAGATTTAGAAGAAGCGCAGGCAAGTCAAGTCTTGCTTGGAATAACAAAATCATCCTTATCAACAGAATCATTCTTATCAGCGGCTTCATTCCAAGAAACAACTAAAGTGTTAACTAATGCTGCAATCCATGGTAAGACAGATAATTTATTAGGATTAAAAGAAAATGTTATTTTAGGTAAACTAATTCCTGCAGGAACTGGAATAAAAAGATATCAAAACACTCCATTAGATACAGATCAAGATGAAGATATTACAATATTAGATCAAGAAGAGGTTGAAGAAGACTTTAGTTTTGAGCTTAAAGAATAGTTAAAAACATAATATAGAAATAGTGGAGCGGGGGCATACCTGCTCCATTATATGTTAAAACATAAAAGCACTATATTATATGCATTTATCAGCCTTTACCTTATGCAAAAATACACCTTGACATTTATTTGCATAACAAGTATAATCTAATAGCGCGATTTATTATTGCGTCTAATTTTATGTAAAAGATGGCAACCCTAAACAAAAATAACAGGAGGTGAAAATTAATGCCAACATTTAATCAATTAGTAAGAAAAGGAAGAAAAACCACTAAGAAAAAGTCACAATCTCCGGCTTTGCATAGAGGATATAACTCTCTTAAAAAGAGATATACTAAGAATCATTCTCCACATAAAAGAGGAGTTTGTACAGCGGTTAGGACTGCTACACCTAAAAAGCCTAATTCAGCACTTAGAAAAATTGCCAGAGTTCGTCTTTCTAATGGGATTGAAGTAACAAGTTATATTCCAGGTGAAGGTCATAACTTACAAGAGCATAGTGTTGTTTTAATAAGAGGTGGAAGAGTAAAAGACTTACCAGGAACACGTTATCACATTGTTAGAGGTACACTAGACACAGCTGGTGTTGCTGACAGAAGACAAGCTCGTTCCAAGTATGGTACAAAGAAACCTAAAGAAAAATAGAATAAGATTTTTCACTAATCATTAAATGCCGTATTAATTTTCATTCAGATTGTTGATAAAATACACAGGGTTGCATTTTGTCACAAGATATAATAAATGATAAAGATTTATGAAACTTAGTATTTGAATAGGAATTAACAAGGCATGAACACAATGATTCCATATATTGGGCAATGTGAGTACCGATGATATAAAGTGAACCTTATTGTAATACAATAAGCATGATTAAGGAGGGAAGTAACGTGCCACGTAAAGGACATATACAAAAAAGAGATGTATTAGCTGATCCAGTATACAACAGTAAAGTTGTTACTAAGCTTATTAATAATATTATGTTAGATGGTAAAAAAGGTACAGCACAAAATATTGTTTACGGAGCATTTGAAAAAGTAGCAGACAAGACAGAAAAGGATGCTATTGAAGTGTTTGAAGAAGCAATGAATAATATTAAGCCTGCATTAGAAGTTAAGGGTAGGCGTGTTGGTGGTGCAACTTATCAAGTACCTATGGAAGTTAGACCAGAAAGAAGACAAACTCTTGCACTACGTTGGTTAGTCTTATTTGCTCGTAGAAGAGGAGAAAAGACAATGGTAGATCGTCTATCTGGTGAAATAATGGATGCCGCTAATAATACAGGTGGAGCAGTTAAACGTAAAGAAGAAATGCACAATATGGCTGAATCTAATAAAGCATTTGCGCATTATCGTTGGTAGTAACTTAAGATAATATTTTAGATAATTATTATTAGAAATTTAAACTAAGTCTAAGATAAGTAATTCTTAGACACACTAGATATAAGGAGGAATTTTCCTTGGCTGGAAGAGAATATCCGTTAGATAAAACAAGAAATATCGGTATAATGGCTCATATCGATGCTGGTAAAACAACATTAACAGAGCGAAT
>CAZXSM010000091.1:0-7236 GCA_964643255.1 uncultured Lachnospiraceae bacterium | reverse complement strand
TACTTATTATTACAATGACAGATACAAAATGACAGATATAAAACTAGCAGACAAAAAAGGGTATGAAAAGCGAGAGGAATATTCATATTCATCCCTATTTACAGAAAGGCGTGGGGACTTACCAATGAAAGAAAGACTAAAGAGAAATCCACTTTTGAAAACATTATTTGAGTTAGAAGGTAACACTCGGGCCTGTGTATACACTGAACCTATGTGGGGACTTTCAATGAACTTATGTCTTCCGTATGCATCAGTATATATGTTAGCCATAGGACTGACTGATACAGAAGTAGGGATAGTAACATCGGTTTTTTTATTTTCGCAAATGATATTTGCGTTTTTAGCAGGAGCAATTAATGATAAAATAGGGAGAAGAAAAGGTCCTGCCATATTTGATGTCATTGGATGGAGTATTCCATGTCTTATATGGGCATCTAGCCAAGGATTTTGGTTCTTTGTTGTGGCTGCCTTGCTCAATGGTAGCACAAGAATAGCAGGAGTATCTTGGGGTTGTTTATTAATAGAAGATGCTCCAAAGGACAAAACAACAAAAATACATTCCTTAATAACTATAGGATCTAATATGTCAGCTTTATTCGCACCAATATCTTCGATTTTGGTATCGAAATTAACTTTAGTGCCGGCAATTAGAATCTTATATATTAATGCCTTTTTTGTTATGACTGCCAAAATCATAGTATTATATAAAACAACAACAGAAACTAAGATTGGTAAGATTAAGATGGAGGAATCTAAGGATAAATCACTTAGGGAACTTTTATCAGGATATAAGGGTGTATTTAAGAAAATGACTGGTTCAAGGGGTATAAAGTTTGCCTTGATAATTAATATAATAGTAGAGATAGTGATAACAATAGGAACCACTTTTTGGCAAATAATTGTATCTAGAAGAATAGGAGTTCCTAATGAACTACTTCCAATATTTCCGATGATTAAAAGTATTTTGGCTATTGTTTTGGTTTTATTAATAGTGTCAAAAATGAAGCAGTCTAATTTAAAGCTACCACTACATGTATCATTTTTGAGTTATATTATTAGTTATATAATTCTTATATCGATTCCACAAGCTAATGCACTTGGATATATAATGCTATTTTTATCCATTGTTTTTGAAACATTGGGACATTCGGTTTTATTGACACTTAGAGAATCTTTAGTAGCAATTTATGCTGACCCAGTAGACAGGTCAACTATTATGGGATTATTACAGACAGTAGTAATGTTTGTAAGTATGCCATTTGGATACATAGCTGGACGTTTAAGCGATATATCAAGAACACTACCTTTTGTCTTAGCTATAGGGATTTTATTACTAGGTATGCTGGCAACAGCGGTTTATTATCATAATGAGGGGAAAAAAGCTAAAGTTTAAAAGATAGAAAAAGGATACTTTTCAAGTATCCTTTTTATCTATAAATACACTTCTATATTATTTTTGTTTGAGTTTTCTAAACTTACCAGGGGTAATTTTATAGCGTTCCTTGAATATTTTATAGAAATACCCCTTGTTATGGTAGCCTACCATGAATGCGATTTGTTCTATGTTGATGCTAGTGTTTATTAGGAGTTTTTCTGCTTCTTCTAGCCTTATTCGTTGGACATATTCTATGTAAGTAAGGCCAGTTTTTGATTTCAATAAACGGTTAAAATAATCTTCTTGAAAGTTAAATCGTTCAGTAAGTTTTTGAATGGATATATCTTTATAGTTGTCTTTTATATAGTCTGTAATTTCTTTATAAATAACCCAGTTCATTTCTTTACGCAAGTCTTTAGAAAGGGAAAGATCATAATTACTACTTAACAAATAAAATATTCGCATTAATAGGCCATGGCAAATATAAATAGATGCTTCATCATTACGTATTAGTTCCTGCATAAGTTGGTAGAAACATTTATTCATTTCCTTATCTAGGTCTGAAGTTTTTGGCTTAAAATGAAGGTATTGTTGTATGTTTTTTTGCTTTGACAAGGCTGATGTAAGAAAGGTAACTATTCGTTCTGTAACAAAATTATTTGATATTATGGTTTCTAGGATTGTATTAGGGATTCCAAGAAAAAGAATAGTAGCAGTGTCTGAATATAAATAATCCTGATGTAAGCAGTTTTTATCTATTAAACACAATTCTCCTTGCTTAAACACAACATCCTTATCTAGAATCTTTTGATGAAAGTTACCTGATACTATGTAGGCAAGCTCCAAATATTCATGGGTATGTAACTGGGTTCTAGTATGTTTGTGAAATTGATACTGATAGGAAAACGACACTTCTGATGGTTTTAAGGTACCGTATAATTTCTTATCCTCTCTAATACACCAACATATTGCAAATAAGTGTTCAGTATTTGATAAGGGATATGTTTTTTTATCTTCTACATATATTGAATACTCTGGTCGCATGATACGAGTACTAAGGGAATTATCTTCTTCTATTATATTAGGTGCATCCAAGGAGATTCTTTCACATAATTCTTTTAACATTTGGGTATCCTTTCATAATAATATATTAAAAAGATTATGAATCAAATGATGATATATATCCATGCAAGCTGGTATTATAAGGTTTATAGCTTGTTATATATTTTACAACAATTTATGAGAGATTACAAGAAGAACAAGTCGGTTTAGGTAACTTTTAACAAAGCTAATAGTTATAGGGAATTGCTTAATTTTATTATAAGTATATAATTTAATTAAGAAGTATAGATACAGTGGAAAAATATTATAAATAAGCAGGAGGTAACAAGATGTCAAAGATGAAAAAACACGAATTTTGGTTTATTACTGGTGCACAGCACTTATATGGGGAAGAAACTTTAAGACAGGTTGAGGAACATTCTAGAAAGATTGTAGAAGGGTTGAATGAATCAGATCTAATTCCTTGTACTGTTGTTTATAAGCCAACAGTTACAACTCCAGATCAGATTACTCAGATTATGAAGGATGCTAACTATGATGATAATTGTAGTGGGGTTATTACTTGGATGCATACATTTTCACCATCAAAAATGTGGATTAACGGGTTTACTAAGCTAGATAAGCCTTATTGTCATTTCCATACCCAATTTAATCGTCAAATACCTAATGAAGAAATTGATATGGACTTTATGAACTTGAACCAATCAGCACATGGTGATAGAGAGCATGGATTTATTGCTACTAGACTTCGTATGCCTAAGAAAGTAGTAGTAGGATATTGGGAAGATGATGAAGTTAAGGAAAACCTTGGTAATTGGATGCGTTCAGCAGTAGGTGTTGCTGTAAGTAAGAATCTTAAAGTTATGCGTTTTGGCGATAACATGCGTCAAGTAGCAGTTACTGAAGGTGATAAGGTAGAAGCTCAAATTAAACTTGGATGGCAAGTTAATACGGCAGCAGTTGGTGATTTAGTAGAGGTTATTAATGCTGTAACAGATGCTGAAGTAGATGAGTTAATGGAAGAGTATAAAGAAAAATATGTTATTGCAACAGACAATGTTGATTCTATCAGATATCAAGCAAAACTAGAGATTGCAATGAAAAAAATGTTAGAACAAGAGGGATGTGGAGCATTTACTAACACATTTGAAGACTTACATGGTATGGAACAATTACCAGGGCTTGCAACTCAAAGATTAATGGAAGCTGGTTATGGTTATGGTGGCGAAGGTGACTGGAAAGTATCCGCAATGACTCATATTATGAAACAAATGTCTGAGGGACTTGAAGGTGGAACTGCCTTTATGGAAGATTATACTTATGATTTAACAAAAGGTAAGGAACTTTCTCTTGGAGCTCATATGCTTGAAGTTTGTCCAACTGTTGCAGCAGACAAGCCAAGAATTGAAGTACATCCACTAGGAATAGGTGGTAAGGCAGATCCTGCAAGATTAGTATTTGAAGGACACCCAGGTGAGGCAATAGTAGTTTCATTAGTTGATATGGGTGGACGTTTCCGTTTAATCGTTCAAGATATTGAAGCTGTTAAACCTGTTTATGAAATGCCAAATCTTCCAGTTGCACGTGTTATGTGGAAAGCAGAGCCAGACCTTATGACTGGTGCAGAATGCTGGATACATGCAGGTGGAGCACATCATACTGTATTATCCTATACACTAACAGCACAACATATGCAAGACTTTGCTGAAATGTTAGGAATTGAATTTGTTCATATTAATAAGGATACAAATGTTAATGATTTCAAACAAATGTTATTCTTACAAGATATTGCATGGGAATTAAGGAGATAATTAGTTGTTATGCCTAACGACCATAAGAACATAAGATGTTTTGTAACTAACTAGAAAAACAACATTAAGGGTGTGATATTAATATGTTAGAAGCTTTAAAACAAGAAGTATATGAAGCCAATATGGAGTTACCTAAGAGAAATTTAGTTACTTTTACTTGGGGTAACGTAAGTGGAATTGATAGAGAAACTGGATATTTTGTTATAAAGCCAAGTGGTGTGGAGTATGATAAATTAAGGCCAGAAGATATGGTTGTAATGGATCTTGATGGTAATAAAATTGAAGGAGATTATAATCCTTCCTCAGATACTGCTACCCACGCTGAGCTTTATAAAGCATTTGAAGATCTTGGAGGAATAGTTCATACTCATTCACCATGGGCTACTTCATTTGCCCAGGCTTGTAGAGGTATTCCATGTTATGGAACAACACATGCAGATTATTTCTATGGAGAAATCCCATGTGCAAGAAGCCTAACAGATGAAGAAATAAATACTTCCTACGAGAAAAACACAGGTTTAGTAATTATTGAAACTTTCAAAGATGCTGGAATAGATCCAATTAATATCCCAGGAGTACTATGCTCTAACCATGGGCCATTTACATGGGGGAAAGATGCTAAAGAAGCTGTTCATAACGCAGTTGTCTTAGAAGAAGTAGCAAAAATGGCATATAGGACAGTACACTTAGCAGATGATGCAAAGCCTGTTAAGCAAGTATTGCTAGATAAGCATTTTCTCAGAAAACATGGTAAAGATGCTTATTATGGACAAAACTAAATATTAGGAAATTAAAATAATTATGGATGGAGGAGGATGTTTTGGATAATAACACTATTAATAAAAGAAAAGAATCCATTTTAAATGGAAAGACTTCCTTAGGTGTAGAATTAGGCTCTACTAGAATTAAAGCGATTTTAATAGATGAAAACTTTACTTCAATTGCTAGTGGAGAACATGACTGGGAAAACAGTCTTATAGATGACTACTGGACTTATTCATTAGAAGATATATGGACTGGTCTTCAGGATTCTTATAGTAATTTGAAAAAAGATGTAAAGGAAAAATACGACATTAACCTTACTAATATCGGGTCTATAGGATTTAGTGCAATGATGCATGGTTATATGGCATTTAACAAAGACGATGAATTATTAGTACCATTTCGTACTTGGAGAAACACATCCACAGGACCTGCTGCCGAAGAATTAACTAGTTTATTCAACTATAATGTTCCACAAAGATGGAGTATTGCTCACCTTTATCAAGCAATTTTAAATGAGGAAGGTCATGTGCCTGAAATTAACTACCTGGTTACACTTGCAGGATATGTTCATTGGAAACTAACAGGAAGAAAAGTTATTGGAATCGGTGATGGATCAGGTATGTTCCCTATTGATTATGATGGAAAACAATATAATCAAACAATGCTTGATAAGTTTAATAATTTAGTTGAACCTAAGGGCTTCTCATGGAAGCTAGAAGAGATTTTACCTGAAATATTACTTGCAGGTGATGATGCTGGTCATTTGACTGAAGAAGGTGCAAAGTTACTAGATCCTGATGGAGATTTACAGTCCGGAATTCCATTTTGCCCACCAGAAGGTGATGCAGGAACTGGAATGGTTGCTACTAATAGTGTGGCACCAAAAACTGCAAATGTATCTGCAGGTACTAGCTCATTTGCAATGATTGTATTAGAAGAAGATTTAGAAAATGTTCACATGGAAATCGATATGGTAACAACACCATCAGGGGAACCAGTGGCCATGGTACATGTTAATAATTGTACATCTGATATTAATGCCTGGGTTTCTTTGTTTGATGAAGCCTTAGACTTAATGGGTACACAAGTAGATAAGAATGCTTTATTTACTAATTTATTTAAGAAAGCCCTAGAAGGTGATAAAGATTGTGGTGGCTTGATGTCTTATGGATATTATTCAGGGGAACCTATTACTTACTTAGATGAAGGTAGGCCTTTGTTTGTAAGAAAGCCAGATGCTAACTTTAACCTAGCCAACTTTATGAGAACACATATATATTCAGCCTTTGCTACATTAAGAATTGGCTTGGATATATTATATGATGAAGAGGTGGAAATATCTAGCGTATTAGGTCATGGTGGAATATTTAAAACAAAAGGTGTAGCTCAAAGTATCCTAGCAGCAGCTATGAAGACTCCTGTATCTGTTATGGAAACAGCAGGAGAAGGAGGAGCATGGGGAATTGCCCTTCTTGCTAATTATCTGATTAATAAAGATGAAGATGAAACTTTAGAGGAATATTTAAATAATAGTATATTCGTTAATAATGATGGATTTGAGATAAAACCTAGTGATGAAGATATGAAAGGTTTTGATCAATTCATGGAAGCTTATAGGGCTGGAATATCAGTTGAACAAGAAGCAGTTAAAGTACTATAATTAATAAAGATTTGGGTGTCAAAAGGTTGATATAATGTAAGTAATCAATACCATACTACTGGTATTATAGTTACTGGAACCTATTGACACTCAAATTGTTTAAACATAAATTATTATTAGCTTTTTTGCCTTTAAAAGTGGGGCAAGTGTGGTATAATAGTAGATGTATTAACAAATAGATATAGATAACAATTAATAATAAAAGATTAAATTATATTTTAAATTAGGAGGTTTTTAAATGAGTCACATTGACAACTTATCAGTAAATGCTATACGTGTACTTTCAGCCGATCAAGTTCAACAGGCTAATTCAGGACATCCAGGCTTACCTCTAGGAGCAGCACCTATGGCATATGAAATATTTGCACATCATATGGAACACAACCCTAATAATCCAGATTGGGCTAATAGGGATAGATTTGTTTTATCTGCTGGACATGGTTCAGCAATGTTATATTCTATATTACATTTATTCGGTTACGGAGACCTATCAACAGAAGATTTAAAACAATTTAGACAAACAGATTCTTTAACACCAGGTCATCCAGAATATGGACATACAG
>CAZXSM010000090.1:0-7366 GCA_964643255.1 uncultured Lachnospiraceae bacterium | reverse complement strand
TATATGGATTTGCAGAAAAGGATGTAATAGGAATGACTATATTTATGCTTGTTGGAGCGGTTGTAATATGGAGGCACAAAGAAAACCTTATTCGTATTAAAAATGGTTCAGAAATGCGCTTGAGCTATATTTGGAATAAGGAAAAAGAAATAGAGCGTTTAATGGAAACTTATGAAGAAGAGAGCATGTAATAACCTGGTAAAGCATGCCAAGGGCAAAGAAATGAATCACCTGTTGATGTATTCCTACATCAACAGGTGATTTTTTCTTCAAATAAAAACTTAAGCTAAAGCATATAATATAGCATAAAATAGCATATAAAAGTAAAAATATGAAAGAGGTTTTAAAAGTGAGAGATCTTAATCCTCAAAAGGTATTTGTGCAATATCGAGATATAATTAAACCATATGAGCCTTTAATAGGCAGATTATATACTATTACTCATTCAGATTTAACGGGAGATTTATTTGTGTTTGTAGCTTCAAATTATGCTGAGGACCAAATCACGAGTATGCGTGACGAGGTAAGACTTGCCTGGGACTTGTATAAAGGAGGAATTGCTTTAATTGGATCTGTAATAGTGGATGGTAATGGTGTTATAGGAAATTCTGATATTAGAAATAAGATTTTCTATAATGAAATGCCTACAGCTCTTCAAGGCTTACGCCAAGCTGATAGGTTCTTGTTTGACAAAGAACCTCATCTTGACAATGCACCAGTATTTATTCATTTTATATCAAATAATCCTATATATAACAAAACATATTCTTTCGGACTTATTGGCACTTATAAGTAAATGAATTAGCGGACTTCTTAAACCTCTCAATAAAGTTACAAACTTATAGATGTTTTACAATTCTATTAACATTCTTTTAATTATCTAAGATTTTCTTGAAATTTGAAAATATGCTGATAGTATAGAGGAGGTAAGGAGAGATATATAAAATATGAAAAAAGAAAAAACAGAATCAAATTTGTCAAATAAGACACATAAAGAGCAGTATAGAGATAAGTTGTTATTAGTATATCTAGTATTAATTGCTTGTGTAACGCTACTTACCTCTTGTCAAAGCGAAGCTAAAACCTTAAATAATCAAGAAGCAGACATCTATAGTGTAGAAGTAGTTGATGGTGAGGGTAATGTTTTAGATGATGATAGTACAGAGATAGATAAGGATGATACAAGTCTAGAATTAGATGTTGAAGCACAAGTTTCAGAAGTTGAAATTCAATATGAGAAGAAACTTGAGAGGCTAGAAACGGAAGAATTAAACCAATTAGAAATGAATTTCCTAGCAAAAGATATCTATGACTTATGGGATGATGAAATCAATAGAGTGTGGGAATACTTAACTGATAATCTAGATAAGGATCAAATGGATAATTTAACAACTTTACAAATAGAATGGATCAGTAATAAAGAAAATGAGATTAATAAAGCTGGTTCAGAGTATGAAGGTGGAAGTATCCGTCCAATGATAGAGCACTTAAAGGGAGCGGAGCTTACTAGAGAAAGAGTATATGAATTACTAGAGTTAATAAAATAGAAATTCAAGTTTAAGAGACATCCTTTATATACATAAGCTATATTGTAAGGATAATACATAATAAGACACCTAATATAGAATTATATAAGACGTATAACTATAAATGGAGGAAAAAATTATGAAAGGTACAGAAATTGATTTTGTAGTAAAAAACAGTTTAAAAGCCTTAGAATTATATAAAAAGATTTAAAGATAATACCTTTATTGCTTTTAATCTTATTATTTTTAGTTGGCTGTGGGCAAGCTGATTCAGTACAAGGTAGGCAGTTTGAAGATGCAGAATTAAAAGAAGACTCTAATTTACGTCTCACATTTCCCTGCAGGATCACCTATTGCTGGTTATAGTGATGGTTCTTTGGATTATCCATACGATGTAACACATTTATCTGGAGAATTTACAGCACAAGGATCTATTACTTATACTTCACATGGCGATGGTAGCATCACTATTTATCCATTACCGTCACATTGGCATCAAGAAGACCAATCAGAAGAAGGCTATCGTGAATACACCCAAGAAGTACTAGATAATGCCGAAACAGTAAATATCGTACCGGGTAATGATGAAGATGTAGTTAACAAAATTGAAAGTGTTGAATTTATATATGATTAGTTTACCATAATTTTGTGTCAGACCTAGTATATAAGTATTTACAGGAAAGACCTATCCCTACCCAAGGATGTTCATACATATTATACATTTATAATGCCATTAAAGGAAACAAGGTTCTATAATTATTGTTGGAATGAAGAATTATATTAATTCATCCAAGCAATTATTATAGAGCCTTTTTTAAAATGTCATGCCAGGGAGATATGCAATTAATAAATAACATTCCATTATCTTCTTATATTTGTTAAGATATATTTAATGATAATTTCAGAGTAGATAAAAGTTTGCTAATAAAGAAGATAAAAAGTTAGTGTAAAGACTTTACACTATGATTTAGATAGGAGAGATTATAATATGAAAAGTGCAATTGTAGGATGCGGGTCAATAGCGAGTATGCATGCAGAAGTTATTAGTGGCATGAAAGATTCTAGGCTAATTGCTGTTGCAGATATAGATGAGAATAAAGCTATATCTTTTGCTGAATCCTATAACAAGAATAATATTAACACCTACACATCATTAGAGGATATGGTAGAAAATGAAGAAATAGATATATTACACATCTGTATACCTCATGATCTTCACGTTCCAATGGCTGTGTATGCATTAGAGAAAGATATTCATGTACTAATGGAAAAGCCTCCTGCAATTTCCCGTGAGCAATTTGAATTATTAGAAAGGGTAAAATCAGACAAGCAGCTAGGTTTTTGCTTTCAAAACAGATATAATAATGGTGTAAAGCAAGTAAAAGAAATATTCGCCAAGTCTGAAATGGGAGAAATCGTTGGTGCAAGAGCATTTATTACATGGAATCGTCCTGAGACCTATTATAAGAGTAGTAAATGGAAAGGCACCTGGCAAAAAGAAGGTGGAGGAGTACTTATAAATCAGGCAATTCACACCCTTGACTTGTTAGTTCAATTCCTAGGTAAACCCAAATGGACTGAAGCTTCTATACATAATCATAGTTTAAAGGGAACTATTGAAGTGGAAGATACACTAGAGGCTTATATTGAATTTGACAAATGTCCTGTTATTTTTTATGCAACAAATGCCTATTCTATTGATGCTCCATGCCTTATCGAAATTACTTGTGAAAATGCTACAATAAGATTGGAAGAAGATTTCATAACCATAATATATAAAGACAGAAGCAGAAAAGAAATTAATTGTCATGAAAAAAATATAGGAAAAAGTTACTGGGGTAATGGTCATCTTTTACTAATCAATGAATTCTATGATAAAGTAAAGTTAGGGGAAAAGTTTGCTGTAAATGTTGAAAGCGTTAAAGATACATTTTCATTAACCATGGATATATATGAGTCAGCAAAAAGAAAGGATACAATTATGTTTGATAAAAAATACAAGTTGTCAGGATTTGCAGATGAAATTGATCCTGACTTAGACAGGCAAATTAGTGTATTGCAGGAATGTAATATGTCATACCTAGAATTAAGAAGTGCTTATGGAAAGAATATTAGTGAATACTCTATTGAAGAGGCAAAAGAATTAAAAGATAGGTTAGATAAAGATAATATTAAGGTTTCTGCTATTGGTTCACCTATTGGTAAGATTAGTATAACGGATGACTTTGAAGAACATTTTAAGCTGTTTAGTCATGTAGTAGACTTAGCAAAAATATTTGAAACTGATTATATTAGGATCTTTAGTTTCTATATTCCTCAAGGTAAAATTGCTGAAAATTATAAGGATGAAGTCTTTAGGCGTCTTAAACGCATGACTTCATATGCTAAGGATCAAAACATAATTCTCCTTCATGAAAATGAAAAGGGTATATATGGTGATACAGCTAATCGCTGTAAAGAAATCGCTGAAACTTTATACAGTGATAACTTCAAGCTTATATTTGATTTTGCAAACTTTATACAAAGTGACCAAGACACACTTGAAGCATTCAAGGTATTAAGACCTTATATAGCTTATATTCACATTAAGGATGCATTAAAAGAAAATCATAAGGTTGTACCTGCAGGAATGGGTGACGGCCATATATCCGAGATTGTTAACCTTTTAAAAGTGGATAATTATAATGGGTTCTACAGTTTAGAGCCCCATTTACATGATTTTGAAGGCTTGAAAGAATTGGAACGTGAAGGTGAAGAATCAGCTATAGGAAATGATATGAATGATGGAAGGGTCGCATTTATGACAGCGTATAAGGCGTTTATTGAAATAATGGAGGGTTAAATATGATACTGGGAGCACAACTTTTTACTGTAAGAGATTATATACAAAATGAAAGAGACTTTGAACGTACAATTAAAAAGATAAGTGAAATTGGTTATACCACTGTACAAATTTCCGCAATTGGCAAAGATATCAAACCAGAAAGAATCCGTGAAATATGTGATAAGTATGGACTGCAAATTGTTCTTACACATAGTGATATAAATCGTATCTTATATGATACAGATAAACTAATTGAAGAACATGATATTCTTGGCTGTGACTATATTGGTTTAGGCATGATGACTGATAAATACACAAACCCTGAATGGTTCCAATATTTTGTTGAAGATTTTAGTGACCCTATTAAGAAGATTGCTAACTCTGGCAAGTTATTTATGTACCATAATCATAACTTTGAGTTTGAAAAGATAAATGGTCAAAGGCTTATTGAAAAGTTAATAGATTCTTTTACTCCAGAGGAACTTGGAATTACACTAGACATATACTGGGTGCAAGCAGCAGGAGCTGATGTAATTGAATGGATTGGAATATTAAAGGATAGAATTCCATGTGTACATTTAAAAGATATGACGGTAAAAGGCTGGGAACAGCGAATGGCACCAGTACTAGAAGGTAATATGAACTTCCAAGGAATAATAGAAGCCCTTAAAGATACAAATGCAAAGTATTTACTTGTAGAACAAGACACATGCTATACAAGTCCCTTTGATTGTTTGGAAAAAAGTTATAAAAATCTGTCTGAGCTTGGACTTAAGTAAGATAGAGTATCGTTGGTAAAAATCAAAATCTAAATGAAGGTGGGATATATATGAACAAGGTAAGAATGGGAATCATTGGTATAGGTAACATGGGAAGTTCTCATGCTAAGAGTATTGTAGATGGACAAGTTAAAGATATGGAATTAACTGCGGTATGTGATATACAAGAATCTAGAAGACAGTGGTGTAAAGATAATCTGCCGGATACAGTTAAAGTCTTTGATGATGCAACAGATATGATGAAATCAGGACTTATAGATGCAGTATTAATTGCTACACCCCACTATGATCATCCAAGGTTAGTAATAGAAGCCTTTAATAATAATCTACATGCATTAAGTGAAAAGCCGGCAGGAGTATATACAAAGCAAGTACGTGAAATGAATGAAGTGGCACAAAGTAAAGACTTAGTTTTCGGCATGATGTTTAATCAAAGAACTAATCATGTCTACCGAAAGATGCACGAATTGGTCCATAGTGGTAATTACGGACAAATCAAAAGAGTTAACTGGATTATCACAGACTGGTACAGAACACAAATATATTATGATTCAGGGGGCTGGAGGGCTACTTGGGAAGGTGAAGGTGGAGGAGTCTTGTTAAACCAATGTCCTCATAACCTAGACCTCTTACAATGGATTTGTGGAATGCCAACCATGGTTCATTCTTATTGTCATGAAGGAAAGTGGCATGATATCGAAGTAGAAGATGATGTTACATCTTATATGGAGTTTGAGAATGGTGCCACTGGTGTATTTATTACTACGACAGGTGATGCTCCAGGTACAAATAGATTTGAAATTACCCTAGAGAAGGCAAAAATCGTTTGTGAGAATGATGAATTATCAGTTTATGAACTAGAGGTTAGTGAGCGTGAATTTTGCTTTAATTCAAAAGAAGGCTTTGCAAAGCCAAGTGGGCAATTCATAGAAATTGAAACTGATGGACAAAATCCTCAGCACCTTGGAGTTCTTGAAGCATTTGCAGGTAAAATTCTTCGTGGGATACCTCTTATTGCCGAAGGTGTAGAAGGTATTCGTGGTCTTGAGTTATCTAATGCAATGCATTTGTCGTCTTGGCTAGATAAGGCCGTAAATCTGCCAATTGATGAAGATTTATTCCTTGAGAAGTTGAATGAGAAACGTAAAAATTCTAAGGCTAAGAAAGATGTAGAGGATATTGTTTTTGATACGTCGGATAGTTATTGATAATGTAATAATATAAGGGTCAGACTTATTATAAATCCTAAAAGTGTATGACCTAAATCTAATTAAGCTCTAAGGCGGTTGCTTTAGAGCTTAATTTAATGCCTCGGTCTTCCATAGGAGTAATATTAGAGATTCTATTATATATAATTCTAGCAAATCTTTCTCTTTCTCCACCCCAATCATATATCCAGCATTCCGCTCCAGTTCCACCACCGGCATTAGAATGTATTGCAAAATGTATATCAGGATTTTTAGAATTTGAGTCGTTAGCAATTTGATCAATTGTCATACTAGGGTCATTTCTATAATATGTTATTTCAGTTTCATCTAAATATCTAGTTACAACATCTGTTATTTGGTTCATACGCTTTTCTTCAGAACCGTAATCACCATATCCTATATTATGTTCTTGCTTACTTGGACTAAGATAAATTGTAGGCAATCTTGAACACTCCCTTTATATTTATATTATGTTAATTTTATGAGACTTTAGTTCTTCTAATATTAGAGTATGCTGTTAGTGTTAAATGGTGATAAGTAATGGAAAATTATAATATATGAAAGAGTAAGAGAAACTGGTTGAGAAAACTCATAAATAAGGAAACAAGCAGAACCTTTTTCACCTTATAAATTTATTCTTCTTTATTTTGTTATTATCCTATCTATGTTTAGAATCATATCAAAATAAAATAGAAACATGAATATTATTAGAAAAATATGGAAATACATACATTTATTTGTTACAATATACTCATAACTTACATTATGTCAGAGTTTGGAGTTATTACTGAAGTTATATTGAAGACCTGCGTTCTATTAGATATGAGATATCCTTCCATAGTTTAATTATATATATTATAATATGTATTATACACAACTTACATTGTTAAAAATTTATAGCAACCTGAACATTATATAAGGAGGAATTATAAATGTTGATTTACCAAGGAACTAAGACCGATTTCATGGTAGGGATGGATTACGATACATTACCAGCACAAATAGAAGATTTGATATTCGAAAAGATGA
>CAZXSM010000089.1:2455-7520 GCA_964643255.1 uncultured Lachnospiraceae bacterium | reverse complement strand
ATGTGGCAATATACTGATGAAGGAAGAGTACCTGGAATTGATGGATATGTTGATTTGAATATCTCGTTCGAATAATAAGTTTAATAAGGAGCTATTGTAACTTTGTCACTGAAGATAATATTATTTAATGATATAATTGACTTTAAGACAAATCGCAAAATAATTAAAATTATAAATAATTAAAATTATATTATAGAAAATTTATAAAACTGAAAAATTTAATAAAAAAAACCATTAGCGAGTTGGAGGAAAAAGAATGAAAAGAAGCATTAAAGAAAAAGTAACCGGTTATAGAACTAAAGATGGTGCTGGAGTTTCATTAGTTAGAGTTTTAGGAAATACTACAGTGGATTCTTATGATCCTTTTCTAATGTTAGATTCTTTTGACAGTAGAGATCCAAAAGCTTATGAAGCTGGATTTCCTATTCATCCTCACAGGGGGATTGAGACTGTAAGCTTAATATCTTCAGGTAATATGGTTCACCGAGATAGTTTAGGAAATTCTGATAAAATTACAGATGGTGAAGTACAATGGATGACAGCTGGTTCAGGAATTCAGCATGAAGAAATGTTACCGGCAGCAGATAGGCTTCTTGGAGTCCAACTATGGTTAAATATGCCAAGTAAGGACAAGATGGCACCACCAGAATATCATAGTATTAAAAAAGACCAAATAGAAGAAATTCCTATAAATAATGGTTTATTAAGATTAATAAGTGGGGACTATAAGAACTATAAAGGATTTCAGCCTAAGTATTCCCCATTAGATTATTATCATATACATTTACAAGCAAATAATAAATTTACAATTGAAATGGATGAAGATAGGTCAGTTGTAGTATTTACCCTATTAGGGGATGCAAAAGTGGCTGGTGAAAAAGTCGCTGAAAAGACGGCAGTAAGGCTGACACAAGGATCATCTCTAGACATAGAAGCTCTTGATGATGATATACAGATATTATATTTAAGCTCAAAGAGATTAGATGAGCCTGTAGCCTGGGCTGGGCCGATTGTAATGAATACACAAGAAGAATTACAAACAGCCATGAATGATTTAAGAAATGGAACATTTTTAAAAGAAAAAATTGATTATGATAAATGATTCAGGAGGTAAAATTATGAGTAAAAAAATTGGAGTAGTAGTAGGAAGTCTTAGAAAAGATGCGTTTTCAAAGAAAGTGGCAAAGGAATTAAAGGCAGTAGCACCCGAATCTCTAGAGCTTGAGAATGTAGAGATAGGTCAACTTGAAATGTTTAATCAAGACTACGATGATGAAGGAAGAACTCCAGAATCTTGGAAGGCTTTCCGTGAAAACCTTAAACGATATGACGGATTTTTATTTGTTACACCTGAGTATAACCGTTCAATTCCTCCAGTACTTAAAAATGCGCTGGATGTTGGATCAAGGCCTTACGGCTCTAATGTATGGGACGGCAAACCCGGAGCAGTAGTAAGTGTTTCTCCAAGTTCAATGGGTGGATTTGGTGCAAACCATCATTTACGCCAAGTACTAGTATTTGTAAACGTACCTGTTATGCAACAACCAGAAGCTTATATTCGTGATGTTGCAGCAGCTATACAAGATGATGGAGAATTTGAACAAGCTATGTCTGACCATTTAAAAGATTTCATGCTAGCTTATGAACAGTGGGTAAATAATTTTTAACTAAAAATATATTAGGGATATTTCATTAATCAATTTATAAGGCGATTAATGAGATATCCCTTTTTTATTATATATAAAAAGACTTAGTTCTTAATAATCCATGCCTGTCTTTGTTTTGATATAATCTGCAATATCTTCCCTACTTATTTCTAATATTTCTGCTTCTCTTAATACTTCAGGCAAGGTTTCTTATATAATATGTCATCATCTACTAGGAGATTGAGTCCTCCTAATAATAGTTACAGCTAGATAATTGCGAAACAACTTGTTTTATTGATAAATTGAGTAATTCACAGTATAATAAGGTAATTATTAATAATTTGAATATAAATAGATTTATATATTGAATAATACTGATAAGAAACTTAATATACAAAAAATGAAACAATAAAAATACAGAAATAAAAGTAGGGATATAGATGAAAAGACTTGTAATAGGAATATTAGCTCATGTTGATGCAGGCAAGACTACTCTTGTAGAAAGCATGTTGTATAATAGTGGAAATATAAAAACATTAGGAAGGGTAGACCATAAAAACGCATTTTTAGATACATATGAATTGGAGCGTGATAGGGGAATCACCATTTACTCCAAACAGGCAATATTAAAGGGAGAAGATAGTGAAATAACCCTCCTTGATACACCAGGTCATGTGGATTTTTCATCAGAAATGGAAAGAACTTTGCAAGTATTAGATTATGCAATTCTTGTTATAAGTGGAAGAGATGGCGTACAAGGACATACAGAAACTTTATGGAAGCTTCTAGAGGAATATAATATACCAACATTTATATTTATTAATAAAATGGACATGCCAGATACTGATAAAAACACCCTTTTAGAAGAAGTAAGAGATAGATTAAGTGATAATATTGTAGATTTCACGGATAATCAGAAAAGTGAAGAATTCTTTGAACATTTAGCAATGTGTGATGAACAATTACTAGACAAATATATTGAAAATGAAGTTCTTAATAAGCCAGACATTGTAAAATCAATAAAGAATAGAAATGTGTTTCCATGTTTCTTCGGCTCAGCTTTAAAACTAAGTGGTATAGATACATTTGTAAAGGGATTAAGAGAATATACAAGTAATCCAATATGTCCAAAGAAGTTTGGAGCAAGAGTATATAAAATTGCAAGGGATGCTGATGGTAATAGACTAACCTTTATGAAGATTACTGGTGGCACACTAAAAGTAAAAATGTCACTGCGTGATAACAAGAATACCTGGGAAGAAAAGGTTAATCAGATTCGAATATATTCAGGTAATAAATATGAATTAGTAGATGAAGTAAATGCTGGCTCAATGTGTGTTGTAGCGGGACTTACTAGTACATTTCCAGGTGAGGGATTAGGAAGAGAAACCACTGATAACAAGCCCTTTTTGGAACCAGTTTTAAATTATCAGGTTATTTTACCAGAAGATTGCAACGTTCATGAAATGTTAATTAATTTAAGGCAGATAGAGGAAGAAGAGCCACAACTACGTGTTGTATGGAATGAAAAATTAAAAGAGATACATGTTAAATTAATGGGAGAAATCCAGGTCGAGATACTAAAAGAAGTAATCCTAGATAGGTTTGATATAGAAGTTGAATTTGATAAAGGAAGTATTGTATATAAAGAGACTATAGGTGAAAAGGTAGTGGGAGTGGGCCATTATGAGCCTCTAACCCATTATGCGGAAGTTCATCTAGCTTTAGAACCGGGTAAACCAGGTAGTGGTATTACTTATGCTAGTGATTGCAGCGAAGATGTACTTGATAGCAATTGGCAAAGATTAGTTTTATCACATTTAAAAGAAAAGGAACATATAGGTGTCTTAACCGGGTCTCCTCTTACAGATGTTAAAATAACTCTTATCGCTGGCCGTGCAGATTTAGATCACACATCAGGAGGAGACTTTAGGCAGGCAACCTATAGAGCAGTTCGTCAAGGATTAATGAAGGCTAAAAGTGTTTTACTTGAACCTTACTATAACTTTAGGATGGATATTCCTTCTGATAATCTAGGTAGAGCCATGACAGATATTCAGCAAAAGAGCGGAAAGTTTTTCCCCCCTAAAATTGTTAATGACAGGGCGGTGCTAACAGGTTATGTACCTGTGTCTACACTTGGTGATTATCAAAGCCAGTTAAATTCTTATACTAGTGGAAGTGGAAGAATGATGCTTACTTTAAAAGGATACGAGCCTTGCCATAATTCCAATGAAGTAATAGCAAGTATTGGCTATGACCCAGAATCAGACTTCAATAATCAATCCAGTTCTATATTTTGTTCTCGTGGTGCAGGATTTTCTGTGAAATGGGACCAAGTAGAAGACTACATGCATATTAGAGATGGTTGGGAAGATAAGTCTGGAGAAGAGACTAAAAATGATAATCATATAATTCATGATTCAGCTAATAGGTCAAGTAAGCCTTCAAAACCTAGATTATATAAGGGAACATTAGAAGAGGATAAGGAACTAGAGTCTATATTTGAACGTACTTACGGCTCTGTAGAAAGAAAATTACAATCTTCAAAAAATGTCTTAGGATATGAAAAGAAAGCCAAGTCAAGTAATAAAGATGAATATAATAAATGGAAGTATAAGAAGAAAGAGAAGTCAAAAGAAAGATATTTGTTAGTAGATGGGTATAATATTATATTTGCATGGGATGAATTAGAAGAGCTAGCAAATAAAAACATAGCTAGTGCTAGAACAAAACTAGCTGATATCCTATCTAATTATCAAGGATATAAAAAGTCTACTATAATCTTAGTCTTTGATGCTTACAAGGTAGAGGGTGGACTTGGTAGTGTTATTGATTACAGTAATATAAGCATAGTATTTACTAAAGAAGCAGAAACAGCTGACATGTATATAGAAAAGGTAACTAATGAAATTGGCCATAAACATAATGTAGTTGTAGCAACTTCGGACAGGGTTGAACAGATGATAATAATGGGCCAGGGGGCTACGAGACTATCTGCCAAAGAACTTAAAGAAGAAATAAATTTAGTAAAAGAAGAAATGAGAACATACTATAAAGATAAGAAATCGACTAAAATAAACACACTTGATCATATTCTTGATGAAGAGTTTATAGAGCTTGATAGTGAAGAGAAATAAGTTTGATTCGACAAAATTCAATATATTAAGTCATAGATAGACACAAAAAATATTATACCTTCATATTATATTGTAGACCATGTATAAATGTAAGGAGGTGTCTATATGACGAAAAAATATATTTTAGAGTCTAAAAAGTTTATTAAGTGTGAATGTTAAGTGGGTAAATGAACTGCCTTTAAAGCACATGCTGCCTTTAGATCCTACACTTCATGGAGCAATGGATTCACCTGAAGTTAGAACAGTTGTCCATCTCCATGGTGCTAATGTAGCAGCAGA
>CAZXSM010000089.1:0-2355 GCA_964643255.1 uncultured Lachnospiraceae bacterium | reverse complement strand
GTAGCAGCAGAGCCTGGTCAAGTAACATCAATTGTCATGCACTTTAAAGAACATGCAGGAGATTATGTGTGGCACTGTCATTTGTTAGAGCATGAAGATAATGATATGATGAGACCCCTTGTTGTTGTAAAGGACTAGATAATAGATTTGAAAACATTATAAGTTTAGTTTATTTCTAAATATAAAAATAACCTAGGAGATGACATGTAGGTCATAACCTAGGTTATTTTATTAATAAAGTTTATCTAAAACAATAAATCATTAATTAAACAGCAAAGCTATCGAAATACCCTTGAATTAAAATTACTGGTGTTCCCTTATCTCCACTTCCTGAAGTTAAATCAGCAAGAGATCCTAGTAAATCAGGTATACGTCTTGGAGTTGTACCTTGTGAAGCGCAGTCCCCTTTTAAATCATCGGCTTTATTATTAATATAATCTGCAATAGCTTCTTCTAATTCTCTGCCTTTAAGGTTAGAGAAGTCATTATCTGCAAGATATTTAAGTTTTATTTCATTAGGACGGCCTTCAAGTCCGCTAGTATATGCAGGAGAAACCACAGGGTCTGCAAGTTCCCATATCTTGCCTACAGGATCCTTAAATGCTCCGTCGCCATATACCATAGCTTCAATATGTAAGCCTGTTCTTTCATACATTAATTTTTGAACTGCATCAACTACTGGTTGGCAATCTCTAGGAAACAATTTAACTGTATCATCCGTTGCCTTGTTACAACCTAAAAGACCATATTCTTCATTATATCCAGAACCATCAATAGGTTTAGTAAGTATATCATCCAGGCCATATAGTAAATTTGCACCAGATTCTTCTAGTAATCGTCTTGTTCTGTGCCTTGTGTGTACATCACAATATAAGACATCTTTAGTATAATCTAATATTTTGCGACAATCATTTGCAAATATAATTTCTAGTTCACAATCTTCAGCTTCTGTTAATTCGCGGTAATATTCAACATAATCCATACCTGTGAATTCATGTTTGGGGTATCCAAAAAGCTCTCGATATCTTTCTTCTGTTAACACATCTGACCATGGATTAACATTATTTTCATCTAATTGGTCTAATGTGATAAGATGATTACCCATCTCATCAGCTGGATAACTCAACATTAAAACTACTTTTTTAGCAGCTCTAGCAATACCACTTAGACATATAGAAAAGCGATTTCTACTTGTAATTGGAAATACAACTCCTATTGTAGATTCTTGCCCGAATTTGCTTTGAATATCTTGAGCAATATCATCAATAGATGCAAAATTGCCTTGAGCTCGTGCAACAACTGATTCAGTAATAGCGATTACATCATTATCATATAATTCGAAATTACTTTTCTGAGCAGTTTTAATGACACTATCAACAGTTACCTCGACAATATTGTCACCTTTTTGAATAATAGGGGTCCTTATACCTCTTGATATAGTTCCTAAATATCTTTCCATGTAGAAACACTCTCCTTGATTTCCTTATTTAGCATAAAAAACTTATAAGTAATTATTAATACTTGTTTACGTACAATCATATTTTTTATTATATGTAAGTTATTAAGCTAAGATTAATATTTATTACAACTTATATAAAGTTACCGAGCACATTATAACATCAATGTATAAAATAGTAAATCAAAATTGTAGAATATTTAACGAATATTTGAATAAATATTATTAAATAAGAACAAATCTATAAATATCCATATTATAAATTATTCTATAATCCACAAGATAAAGAAAGGTGTTGGTTGATAATATATACACTTAAACAAATAATAGACTGGATAAAACGAGAAAAGAAGTATAAATATTAATAAATAAAGTATAAATATTAGTTGACAAATGAATATATATGTATTATTCTTATGTCTATAAAAAGAATAAAAGAATACAATGTTGTATAAGTATTCATACATACAAGAAATAATTATAAGTTTCGAATACGCTAAAAAAATATAATTTATGGAGAGTTAAAAAGGAGAGAGTTGAAATGAAAAAAATATTAATGGCATTAGTTGTATCAATGTTATCAGTTGCTTTAATAGGATGTGGATCAGATGATGGAAATGACAAAGCAAATAGTTCAAATGTAAAAGTTATAGATATTCAATTAACAGAAGAAGAATATGCATTTGGAGTTGACAAGAATAATCCTGAACTTTTAGAAGATGTTAATGAGTTTATTGCTAAGATACAAGATGATGGTACTTTTGAAGATATACTTAATAATTACTTTGGTGATGGGGAACCTCAAGGTTTTGAATCAGCCGAACTAGATTCTAGCAAAGACCAATTAGTGGTAGCAACAAATGCAGCCTTCGAACCATTTGAATTTACTAAAGGTGATA
>CAZXSM010000088.1:0-7562 GCA_964643255.1 uncultured Lachnospiraceae bacterium | reverse complement strand
TTCTTTGTAGGTCTTTGCCAGTATATCTATAAATATATTATACTCATAAATAGTACGAAAACCATCCCTATTAACTAAAGGATGGTTTGATTCATAGATTCCACTAAATACATAATATTTATTTTGAAACAGATGTAGTTGAATGTCTAATATTAATTTTACAAGGAAGTACAACTTGAGATGGTTCATCATCTCCATTATTAATTTTATCTAATAATAATTCAATAGCAGTATATCCTATTTTCTTTAGAGGCAGACTCATTGTAGTAAGAGTTGGCTCCAAATACATAGAAATATCTCTATTATCAAATCCAGCAATTGATATATCCTCAGGAATACTTAGTCCTGCTCTCATTATTGCACTATAACAACCTGATGCCATAATATCATTTAAGGCAAATATTGCACTAGGTCTTTTATTCAAGTTTAATAAATCAATTGTTTTCTCATAGCCAGACTTAAATTCCCAATCACCGTATTTAATATATTCTTCGGGAATTTTAATATCATGTTCTTCTAAGGCAGTATGGATTCCTTTTAACCTGGTCTGTGTTGGGAAAGAATCAGGATAACCACATATGATTCCTATATCTTTATGACCTAGTTCTATCAAATGTTCAGTCATTATCTTAGCACTTGAATAATCATCATAAGTGATATAACTTTCTTCTTCTGGAGGATAGGAATAAGCATAGACAATCGGAACATCTATTTTGTCAATCAAATTACCAAGTATCCTATCGTGCATACTAACATATACAATACCAGATACCATTGATTGTTGAAGAAGGCTAACCCCTTTATTGATTTTATTCTTATAATCAAAAATCTGCTCATAATTTGGCCAGATTTTTTTGTACAAATGCAGGTCATGCATTAGCATTTGATATTTAGCTTCCTCTAAGCCCTCACTTATACCATTAAGTATTTCAGGAGTAGGAAAAACCCTAATATCCTCCGTTATTACACCTATTGTAGTATTTTTTCCTTTTCTCAAAGTTTGAGCAACTGTGTTTGGAGAATAATTAAGTTCCTTTATTGCTTCATTTACTTTTTTAGTTGTTTCAGGACTTAATTTCTTTGTTCCGTTAATAACATAGGAAACAGTGGTAGGTGAAACACCTGCTAAATTTGCAATTTCATATATTGTTGCCATTTACTCATTCCTTTAATTTAACATTTATATATCTTTAGTTTCTTTTATAATTTAATAAATTCAGGATAAACTTTTTCTTTATGTCCATTCTTGTCTATCCATAAATATTTGTTATTATCAGTAAGTTTTCCTTTTATATATACTTTTGTTAATTCGCCTTTTATAAGTTCGATTTTATCAATTGTATAGGAATTACTACTGCGTTTTATAGTCATATTCCAAGGTTTTAAATGATAAGAAGATGGATAAGCGCTATATGAATGGATAAGATATCCATTCATTATACTCTCTACTTGGCCACCAACAGCATAAGGTTTGTCTTTTGTTCCTTCTACATAACACTTTTGTCCAAAGCTTTGAAGATAAATAACAAGATCAACACCATTATCCCAATCATCTCCTTGTAGATTAAGGCTATTAATGAAATCATCATGTTCAAAAATCTGTTGGCCAAAGCGATTATGAGAACAAGGCTCATGATTTAAATTAGGGGCTGTAATGCAATAAGTTGAAACTCCTTCACCTGCTTTAAGTGTACGTCTTGCAGACCTAATTGTCCAGTCATAATTATAAAATAATGGCATCATTGATCGATAAGACAAAATTAAGTAGTCTTCATCTCCTCCTGCTTCATAAGCTTGTATCATTGCCTTTGCCACATTAGCTGCCCATAGATTATGATACATTGGAGCCTGTGCTTCCCACCATCTATCAGGTGCAAAACAACGATAATCATTAGAATATGCTACATTTGGTTTTAATAGTTTGGCTGCCTCTAATCCGGCTTCATTTTCATGTAAGGAAAGAAGAGTCTGTGTACTCATTGCTACTCCTGCATTATCAAAACATATCTCTGTTATCATACTTTTACCTGAATAAACTATATCCTTTTGTTTATCAATATAAATATCAAGGAGATGCTTAATTTCTTCTGCTTCTTCTTTAAACCCTAAGTCGGAATATCGTTTTATCAAATCATCCATATCCCAGTGACATGTCATTGCCAGGCCAGTTTCTTCTAATTCTCTTTCGTTTTTATCAGGCGTTTTTTCAATTCTATATCTTAAAAGTTTTGCTGCCATTTGTATATAGTAACTAGACTTATTTAGACTAAGTAAATCATCTGAAAATGTTCCTAATAAATAAAATTGTAGAATAATATACTCTATATCATACATTCTAACAAATTTATCAGAACCACTTCCATACTTTCTCTTTGGATTTAAATTCTCATCAAACCAATTAGGTAAGATATGGTTTGTTGTATTTAATTCAACTTGTTTAATTTCATCTCGGTTTGGCTTTGATGATAAACTATTCTTAATAAGTAAAAATGAACCCTTAGCACAAGATTCACCCTGGGGTGATACAGATCTATAGCCACTATAATTAGGATCTTCTGTGTCTGATATAAAACTATATGTATAAATATAGTTACTGATTGCTTCAATATAATCTTTTAAACTAGAGTATACTGGGAAAACAAGGCTATAAATTTGACCATCTTCAAATTCTATAACTAGTTTACGTTCACCAGCTTCCATAAATGGTCCTATATTAAGCTTTGTTACTATGTTATTGTTTGTTTCCTTCTTTTCTATATCAAACTCTTTAACTTCTGCTTCTATATCAACTTTATCCCTTGTTGATGGAACATAATAAGATGTGTATTTAATTGGTTTTCCACCATAAATCCTTAATTTGGCTTTTTCACCTACCAAGGTATATGGAGGGAAATCTATAAAATTTGTTCCAAGAGATAATAATTTATCCTTAAGCATACCAACTTCAAAGCTTCTGATTTCAAAATCTTCCCTTAATTCTTGTCCTGGTATAAGGGTTATTTCTTTATATAAATCTTTATATTGCCAATCAGTTAACTGATTATCTCCTTCCAATGGATTCCAGCATAAGGCGGCATTATATAAGACTATACCACTTAAAGAAGGGGATGTCTGTTTGAAAAATAGATTTTCATAAGAACAAGCAGAACCAACTGATTTCATTCCACCGCTAATGTTCCTTACAATATAATCAGGCCCTTTTCCATTTCGTTTCTTACAAACCATAAAAGGAGTAGAAACGTCCAAAGAAGGTACCATTGACCAAGAATCAGTAAGGTTTTTTTCTACTCTTGTGCCATATATGTATGCTATAGGTATCCAATGGGCAAGCTTTGTAAATGTAATATCATTTTTTGAGACATTCTTAACTGAGGCAGTCCATTTTAAACCATCATCTAAAAGATTATATTGATAAGAAAACTCTAGACCTGATGCTTTTTTTATAAAAGTAATCTGATCATTATCTATTTTTTGTTGATATATAGGTAGTTTTCCTGTTTCTTCATATTCACCCATATCATCGCCTTTAAGTTCAAATAAAGTTGAACCAAGTAAACGATATTTTTGTTCATTAAAACCATCGTATTCTAAGGCTTCAGTGGATATTAAAAAATTACCACCATCTAAATCATTTTTATTGTATAAGCCTTCTATCATGCCTGTATCACTATTAGCAATTAATTTATAATTATTATTTTCTAAATAAGTAGTCATAATATTATCCTTTCATCCCGATGTCTTTACGTAAAATTTAGAACTATATACATTGATTAGTATGTATTATCCTTTAATTCCACTTGTTTTTACACCTTCAACTAAGTACTTAGAACCAAATAGATATAATAACATTGGTGGGATAATCATTAGAGTTGATGCTGCCATAATTGTAGGCCATGAAACCACAAATGAATCTCCTCTTACATAAGTAAATGTTGTCATTAAAGCAATTGTTAAAGTACGCCAATTATCACTATTTAAATAAAATACAGGTTGTGTAAGTTCATTCCACCAATATACTGATGAAAGTATAGCAATAGTAATATAAATAGGTTTTGATAGGGGTGCAATAACCCTAAAGAATAAACCTGTATGTGAACAACCATCTATAATTGCCGCCTCATCTAATTCCTTTGGAATTGATCTAAAGAATTGTCGGAATAAAAACACATTATAGGGATATGCAAAAAATGCTGGAATAATCATTGGTAAAAGAGAATCTAACCATCCAATTTCCCCAAACATAATATATTTAGGAATAATTAAAGATATTTCTGGAACCAACATAGTTCCAATAATGATGCCAAAAAATAAATTTTTTCCTGGAAAATCCAGTCTTGCAAGTGGATAAGCTACTAGTGATGAAGAAAGTAATGTTCCTATTCCTGTTCCTAAAATTAGTATAACTGTATTTCTAAAATATTTTAAAAAATCTCCAGTATTAAAAACATATTCATAATTATCTAATGTAAACTTTTCTGGAATAATATTAGCTGTAGTGGTAAATTCAGTTAAGGTCTTAAATGAACCTGAAATTATCCACACAATAGGCATAAACATAATAATCGCTACTAGGATTTTCAAGAGTAAAATCAAAAGCCTTGAAACACTTTGTTTTTTTATCTTAACTTGACTCATGTACCTATCTCCTCTCTTAATTTTCGTAATACACAAACTTCTTCGACAAAGCAAATATGATTAAACCGAATACACCTGCAATTAAGAAAAGAATAACCGACAAAGCACTTCCGTAACCAACTCTTTGATTACTAAATGACTCGTTGTAAATTAAAAGACTAAGTACTTGGGTCATCTTGTTTGGATTACCCTCTTCACCTGTAAGAGGATATAAAAGTGCAAAAGAACCATTTAATGCACTAATACTTCCTGTAATTGTGTTAAATAATAGAACCGGTGAAATCTGTGGTAAGGTGATATTAGTAAACTTCTTCCATGAGCTAGCACCATCAATATCAGCAGATTCATAAAGCATCTTAGGGACTTCATTTAGACCCGACCTATATACCAACATCATTTGACCAGTACTATATGTAAATAAGGTTATAAAAAATACAGTTTGATAAACAAAAGCTGGATCATATAACCAATTAATCAAAACGTTTTTCCCAGTTACATCTGAAAGAACAGAGTTTAACAAACCTGCATCTCTTCCAAATATACTTCTAAATGCATATGAAAGTGCAACACTAGGAATTACAGAGGGTAGAAAATAACAAAACTGAAATATCCCGTTTAATCTGTTTTTATGATTTAGTAACATAGCCATGAATAAAGCCCAGGCTGAAGTTACAATCATAACTATTATAGTGTAGAATATTGTTACTCTAAATGAATTCCAAAAATTAGCGTTCTTAAATATATTTATATAATTGGTGAATCCTATAAACTCAGAGATTCCTGTTAGTTTCCTGTTGGTTAGGCTGACTGCAAACATAAATATTATTGGAAATAATGTAAAAACAACAAAACCAATAAACCATGGTGTCATAAAAGCATAAGCTGTCAAATTGTTTTTTAACCTTCTATTTATTGGTTTCTTTTTTCTTTGTTTCATGACAGTCTCCTTTCGATGATTTTTATAATGAAGGCGGTTTCCCCTTTAGAAACCGCCTTCATTATATTTCTTGAATCTTATGTTATGTGTACGACTTTATAATCGTTGTTTTACATCATTAACAAAGATTGATATCAATTCTAATCTAAGGTGTAACCTATAGTCTCAGCACCATATTCCATTGCTTGTTGCACTGCTTCTTTAGAAGTAAGTTGACCAGACACTGCGGTCTCAAATAAACTAACTGCATTACCTGTAACTCCTGCTGGAAGAGATGTATATCCAAAAACTCCTGTTTCTAGGGAATCAATCATAGCATCCCAGTTCTCAATTGTTGTTGCTGCTTCTACTTTCCACTCTTCTTTTTCTGCAATTGTTACAAGTGCAGATGGATTACCACTTGCTTGTGAATTGATCGCTTGACCTTCTTCACCCATTAACCATTCAATAACTTCCCATGCAGCTTCTTTATTCTTACTTTCAGAATTAACTGTATAAAAACCTGTGTGAAGTGTATTATATTTTTTACCGGCATTAGGTATTGTTGCTATTTCCCAGTTAAAATCTAAAGTATCAGCGTATGAACCAATCATCCAACTACCTTGCCAACTCATAGCTGCTTTACCAGAACCAAAATTGTCACTTGTATCAGATGAAGGAACTGGCATATATCCTGCTTCAGCTAAATCAACCATATCTTGAATAAATGAAACTGCTCCGTCACCAATAACTAATTCACCTGTTGCTGGGTCATAAACTTGGTCTCCTAATAATCCGGGGCCAACCCACCATGTTTGTAAGTTCGGTAGGTCAAAACCATATACGTCTGTAGTATCATCATCGTTAAATTGTGTAAGTTCTCCAGCCGCAACTAAGAAATCTTCATAATCCCAGTCATTATCTGGATGTTCAATTCCTGCCGCATCAAACATGTCTTGATTGTAATAAAGAATCTCTGTAGCAGCACACCATGGAAGACCATAAGTTGCTCCAAGTCCCTCTGTTAGCTCAGCTACTGCATCGATAAAATCACTAGAATCTATAGTTGAATCAGCAAGATAATCATCTAGTGGGTCAATTCCACCTGCCTCAGCAAAGTTTGCAATATCATTTTCCCAAACAACATAAATGTCAATAGAATCGTCTCCAGTAGCTACCATTTGGTTTAGCTTAGATGAATAATCTGTTTCTGGTATAACATTCACATTTACCTTAATTCCTGTTGCCTTTTCAGCTTGCAAATACATATTAAGTTCATCATCTTGATGTGGTTCATTCCATACAGAAAGATTTACTTCTCTTACTTCATCAGATCCCTCATCATCGGATTCTACATCATTAGATTCTCCATTGCTTCCTACTTCTTCTGTTTTAGATTCTGTAGCATCAACTTGTTCTCCATCTTCATCTGAGCCACCACAAGCTACTAGTAAACCTAAAACCATAGATAATGTAATTACCCCTACTAATAATTTTTTAAGTTTCATAAAAATCCTCCTTTATATATATTATATGTTTATATGTTCACCTCTTAAAATGTAATTGCTGCAGCAATATATATTACATTCCAAGGGCTTAAAACCTTGATTATAACAATGGTGAATCGATTCACCAAATAGGTAAAAAAATTTCGTATGACCAGTTATTTCTTTTTGATAAGATTTTTATAATATAGTTAATGGGTTATATTATTATCTTATATTTAACTTTAGATTATATTACTTTAGATGATTTGTCAAGTATATTTAATATTTTATCTTTTTTTTATAACTTATGATATAACAATCCAAGTATTTTTGTTTCTCTAATGTACTTGTGTATGTTTGAACATATATATAATGAGTTTATCATGCATACTGCTATATCGGAGGATACTTTAGGTATATTTATATATTGTGAATTACAAATATTTCAGGCGAACACTTAAGTTCGCCTGAAATTAAGCCTTTAAAATTCATTAAGTAGCTCATCTATATTTTTATTATTTTTA
>CAZXSM010000087.1:0-7609 GCA_964643255.1 uncultured Lachnospiraceae bacterium | reverse complement strand
ATTGCCTAGCTAGTCGAAAAAGCAATATTTCTGTAAATATATAGGCTATGAGGGAAAATGATGTCAAATGATATGAACGTTTTGTTAATAAAGTATTAATTAATACACTTATACATTGAAATATTGGCTCGATTAACTTATAATTAGATGGTGACAGAAATTTTGTGTACTCTTTGACTTGATAACTCTATAGGCAAAAAGCAAGTAGTGAACAAGGCAAGAAACAAGTTATTAACAATACAGTCAGTGGAACAACAAAAAATCGCTGAACTAATAAAATATCAGGAGGATATAAAGATACAATGGAAGTTTTTTGCAACAATTGCCAAAAACAGATTAAATATAAAGAAAAAGCAGGTTTTGATGAAAAGCTTATAAGGGGACATAGCTTTAAGTATCCAACAAAAACTGCTTATTGTAGTGAATGTAATTCTAGACTCTATGTAAAAGAAATTGAAGGTTACAATGCTAAGTCTCTGGATACAAGCTACAGAAAATATGAAGGGTTAATTAGTGTTAAAGATATTCAGAAGATACTTGATAAATATAAAATAGGAAAAAGGCCTCTATCTTTACTTCTTGGTTGGGGAGAAGGTACTCTTACTAGATATTTGGATGGAGATATACCCACAAAGCCTTACTCTGATATGTTAATTGACATTCTTGAAGATGAAGAATACTTTAGAGAAATCCTAGAGGAAAACAAAGGGAATATAACAGATATAGCTTACAAAAGAAGTTCTCAAGCATTAAAGGAAACATCTAACAATGGAAAGTTAGAATTAGCAACTAGTTCTAAAATAGAATCAGCTGCTAGATATTTACTTGTTGAAGGAGGAGAAATTACTCCACTTGCTTTACAAAAGCTTCTTTACTTTACCCAAGGTTTTCATAAAACATTTACGGGTGTATTTCTATTTAAAGAAGATTGTCAGGCTTGGATTTATGGCCCTGTTTTTCCAAAGATCTATAGGAAATTCAAGGACATTGGCTGGCATCCAGCAGATATAAGTAAAGTAAAAACAGATAATATTAACCTAACTGAAAGTGAGAAGAATTTATTAAATCATATTGTATTGTATTTTGGTTGCTATAGTGGAAAAGTCCTAGAATTTATGACTCACATAGAAGAGCCTTGGAGAAACAATAGGATGGGTCTAGAAGCTGATGAAGAGAGTAGCAATGTTATTTCTAAGAAAGAAATTGCTCTTTATTTTGATAATGTTAAAGAAAAGTATAAAATGCTTAATTTTACAGATATTAAAGATTATTCATTAGATTTGTTTAACAAGATAAATATTTAGAAACAACAAACAACAAACTGAAGGGTGGGATTTACATGAAGGTAACAGTTATGGGAGCAGGTAATTCAGGCTTTGCAATGGCAGCTCATTTGAGCAAATATGGAAATGAGGTAACACTATGGAATAGATCCAGGAAAACTATTGCTACTATTATGGAAACCAAGGTGATTCAATGTACAGGCATAGTACACGATGATATTCCTATATATAAAGTGACTACTGATATTGGTGAGGCACTTGAAGACCCAGATATGGTACTAATAACAACGCCGGCACATTCTCATAAGGATTTAGCAAAACTTATAGCAGAAAATATTAATAAGTCCACAACAATAGTTTTAAATCCTGGGAGAACATTTGGTGCTCTTGAATTTGACTATATTTACAGACAGTATAATCAAATGCATAGGCAAATAGTTGTTGAAACTCAAACTATCATTTATACATGTAGGAAAATAGGAGATGATGGTGTAAATATTATTGCACTTAAAGAAGATGTTCTAATAGCTGCCCTAGACTCGATTTCTAATGAAGAATTAATAAGGAAAATGCCTTTTTGTATTCAGGACAGATTTATACCAGCTAAGTCAATTGTTGAAACATCTATAGGAAATGTAGGAATGATTTTACACTGTGCACCAATGCTACTTAATGTAGGTTGGACTGAAAGCAAACGTTATAATTATAAATATTATCATGATGGAGTTTCTCCAACAGTAAGCAAATTCATTGAAGAGGTTGATAAGGAAAGAGTTGCAGTTTCAGCCGCCCTAGGCTATCAAGTTGAGTCTACTAAGGATTGGTTCCATAGAACCTACCATGTTGAAGGGGATAGTCTTTATGAATGCATTCAAAACAATCACGCTTATGACGATATAAATGCTCCAGTTAGTTTAAATCACAGATATATTTACGAGGATATTCCTTGCGGACTGGTTCCCCTTGAGGCAATGGGTAATAAACTTGGAATTGATATGGCTTATACATCTTTAGTTATTGATCTAAGTTCAGCCTTGCTAGATACTGATTTTAGGGCAATAGGACGTAATCTAGATTATATAGATGCTACATTTATTAATAACTGGCAAATGACAATAATTGATGGAGGAATTTTAACAGATGAGCAATATGAATACTAAATACGGATTTATAAAACCAGCTATAGATGCACACACTATGGGTATTGTTACAGTGTCAGAACTACTTGTAGATTGTGGATATGAAGTGGTTTTAGCAGATGATGATGTGGAGAAAGCTATAAATGAATATAAACATGAGGCTAGAAGAAGAGTCGTTGTAGACTGGATTGTAGAAAATGATATTAGGAAGCTGGGAATTAGCTATAGACTTGACGAACTAGATGCTATAAATATGCTGGGTTACCTAATTGAAGAACTAAAAAAGTCCAAATTGTTTAAGCATCAAGGGGGCAAACTTGAGGATATATATTTTGGTGGACTTCCTAAAACGTGCCAGGCAGTTGAAAAAGAGTTTGATGGTCTGGTTACAACATTTATAGGTGGGGAGTCAGCTAAAGATACCCTTTTAAGCCTTGGAGTGCCAGAGGAGAAGATCCCTAGAGAAATTCAAGAAGGTAATAAATACGATGAATCTCTTATGAAGTTTGGCAAAGAAATTATTGATAGAGGTGAATATCTTAATTATAAACCTATTGATAGGTCCAATTATTCAGGCTTTGGAACAAGAAATGATACTGTCACTAAAAGAATAGATGCTAATATGCAGGATAACTTCCCTCCTTTAATTAGGGCTCATGTAGGACCATATTCTGCAGATGCAACCAGGGAAGAGTCTGTAAATGAATTCTTAAACTGGGCAGATAAGCTTGCCAAGGCGGGTTATCTTGATATACTATCTATTGGAAGTTCCCAACTTAGTCAGTCTAACTTTGGTGAAGACTGGGAGGACAAGCCTAACGGTGGCGGTGTTCCAGTTAATTCTAGGGCTGAGTACCAGATGATATATGATTCATCAAGACCTTTATTAGTTAGAACTTATGCAGGAACATCCAAGATGGAAGACCTTGCTAAAATGTATGAAGAAACAATCAACATTTCCTGGCATGCCCTATCTTTGTGGTGGTTTAACAAACTAGATGAACGTGGACCTAATGAGTTATATACTAATTTAAAAGAACATATGGAAACAATCAAATATATAGCATCAACAGGAAAACCCTTAGAGGCTAATGTGTCACATCATTTTGCATTTAGAGGGGCAGATGATGTTACCTATATAGTTTCTGCTTATCTAGCAGCTAAGTTAGCTAAGAAGCTGGGTATTAGGACCTTTATCCTTCAGAACATGCTTAATACTCCAAAATCCACATGGGGTATTGCTGATTTGGCTAAGTCTAGAGCCTTAATTAAGTTAGTAAGAAGCTTAGAAGATAGTAAGTTCAGGGTTATATTACAACCAAGAGCAGGTCTGGATTATTTCAAGCCTGACCTCTATGAGGCTAAGGCTCAGTTAGCAGCAGTAACAGCCCTAATGGATGACATTGAACCTAATGATACTAAGAGTCCAGGGATTATTCATGTGGTAAGTTACTCTGAAGCATCCCATCTTGCAACTCCTGACATTATAAATGAAAGTATTCAGATTACCCAGTATTCACTAATGAAATATAGACAACTTAAAAAGCAAGGAAAAGTTGAGGATATGGGTAAAAATGAAGAAGTGGATATAAGAGAAAGAGGCCTTATAGAATCGGCTAAGATTATAATTAATGCTATTGAAAGTAATATTGAGGATACTTACAGTCCTGAAGGCTTTTATAAAGTATTTGCAGCAGGATTCCTACCAGTGCCATATTTGTGGGGTGAAGTTGAAGAATTTAAACACGCAAAAAACTGGAGAACTAAGCCTGTTAAGGGTAGTATTAAACTTGTTGACCAAGATGGTAAGGTTATGTCAAGTGAACAAGTTGCAGGTATAGGAGTTAGTAACTTAAAAGATGCAGAGTATAACTTGTCTCTTAGGATGTACAATAAGAAGGTGTGAAATAAAGCCATATTTGATTAAGTGAATATATTAGTAGACCATAAGTATGCAAATATAAAGGCCAATAATAACATTGCAAATTAATATTTATCTTGCTATACTATATGAGTATTTACTGAATATATAATTATTCTAAAGGAGACTTACATGACTAGTAACCAAGATGAAAATAATAAAGAAAATAAAGTTTATAACCATAGCAAGATAAGTGAAAATAATAAGGCTAGTGTTAATAAAAAAAGCTATGATGACGAAATCGAATTAAGACAATTAATAATGGTTTTATGGAATCGTAAGGTGCTGATTATAGTTATTACCTTAATTTTTGCTTTACTTGCAGGGATATATAGTAAGTTTTTCATAACACCTGTATACAAAACTAGCTTTAGCATTGGTGTGACTATCCCAGAAATTTACAACACCAAATATGGTCCCTATGAATTGCCTATGGTGAGTAACACTGAGTATATAAACTTAATAAAGTCCAGTGAAGTTATTAAAGAAACCATCAAAGATTTGGGACAAGACTTTGAAGGGGTTTCTGTTCAATCCATTAGTAATAGAATATCATTTACAAGTACTGATAACGGAGAACAAAGTATCTTCAATGTAAATGTAAGTGGCTATAGTCCACAAGAAACAGTAGATTTATCCAATGCTCTCTACTACAATTATGCAGAATACATCGATCTAATGCTAAAGAGCAGAGCTATTAACTATTATCATGATTTTTATAGCATTGATTTAGATCACAACCAAGCTAAGATTGAATCTAATAAAGACTTACTAGAGCGATATGAAGATTTACTAGAGACAGTACCTAGTACCATTAATCAGAAAGCAGCAATGGAAGCAATATCTGATCCTAATGGTTATATAGTTCTAGAGAATATAATTAATCCAAACCATACTGCTTTAGAATTTAGAATATTAGAAATAAAACAAGAAATAGCTACCTTAGAAAGTGCTAATGAGCGATATACAGCTTATATAGAAGAATTAACAGAAGATATGGCTAAACTTGAGGAATATTACCAAGCTGATGGAGTTGCTGAGTTTGATTCTAACTTAAAAGGTAATGTGGAGGTCTTTAGACTATCAGAACCACTAATTCCAGGAGGTAAATCATCACCTAATGTTACAAAGAATATTGTAATAGCAGGTGTACTTGGTGGAATGGTTAGTGTGTTTGTAGCATTTTTCATGGCCTATTGGAAAAGAGAGATTTAAGTTTAGTTCTTACAGATAAGTAAGTGATGATTACTCTTGTTTTAGGGGAAACAAAAGTGATTTAGTTGTCACCTAGGGAGGATAAAAGATGTTTGAATTTACAGATAATTTTAGAACTGGAATAAAATTTATGGATGAAGAGCATGAAAAATTATTTGAATTAGCAAATGAGACTTATTATGTTCTTAAAGATCAATTTATAAGTGATAAGTACGATGATATTGTTTACGTTCTTAATGAATTGCGTGATTATGCTAAGTACCATTTTAAACATGAAGAAGAGTTTATGGAAGAGATAACTTATAAAAGAAGATTTAATCATCTTGTGGCCCATGAGAACTTTATAAAGAAGTTAGATGATTATGATTTTGTGAACATAGATATGAATCAACAAGAGATTTTAATGGATATGGTTGAATTCCTTGTTGATTGGTTGGAAAAGCATATAGCTGGTGTGGATATGGAGATAGCTAAATCTTTAAATGAAAAATAAGAAGTAAAAAATATATAAGAACAAGAAGAACAATAAGTTGTGATAGATACTTATTGTTCTTCTTATTTTCCTTTAATTGAAAATTATTGAAATTTCTTGAACTTTGTGTTATAATAACATATCAAGGGGTGATACTCTTAAGGACACTAATAATTGTTATAGACAAATTAAATATTAATCCGTGCACAATATAAGAAGGTGTAACGGATTTTTAATTGATTATTCTATGTAAAATATTAACCTATAAAGACACTAATTGTTATAAAGATACTTATTCTTTAATTGACACTATTTAAGTGTGTTTAATGAAAAGGGATGATAATTTGATAGATATTAAAGACAAGAAAGACGGATTAAGGGAACTAATATTGATTGCCAAGGACAATGATAATATTATAATAATTGATGATATTTACAAAATATTTGGCAAGAACATTGAAGAGAAAGACATAATTTCTGTTACAGAAAGTCTAGGAGAACAAAATATATTCGTATCAGACTCATTAGAAGATGAAGATGAAGAGTTCCTAGATGAAGACGAGAATCTAGATGATGATATCCTAGATGAGGATTTATTAGAAGATGAAGATTCTCCTTCTAATAAAAAGGACAAGCAAGGCAAAGTTAAAACTTCAGAGATTGCCCCTAAAAAAAATGCAGATTATCCATACGTAGTGGATTCAATCAGATCTTATTTAAGAGAAATAGGTAAATATCCTCTACTTACAGGAGAAGAAGAAGTAGAACTTGCTAAGCGTATAGAAAAAGGTGACGAAGAAGCTAAAGCAACTATGATTAATTCAAACTTACGATTAGTTGTAAGTGTAGCTAAGAGATATGTTAGAAGCAGTAAAATGACTTTACTTGATTTAATCCAAGAAGGTAACTTAGGTTTAATAAAAGCAGTGGACAAGTTTGATTATACTAAAGGCTTTAAGTTCAGCACTTATGCAATGTGGTGGATTAGGCAAGCTATAACCCGCTCAATTGCAGACCAGGGAAGAACTATTAGAATTCCAGTTCATATGAAGGAACGGATGAACAAACTTACTAAGACAACAAGACAGTTTGTATCTGATCATGGAAGAGATCCAACTACTGAAGAACTAGCTGAGATATTAGACATCACAGAAGAGCGCGTTGAAAAGATTATCCAATTATATGGTGATACTATTTCTTTAGATACACCTATTGGAGAAGAAGAAGATGCTGTTTTGATGAACTTTGTTGCTGATGATGAAATGCCTGAAATATCCTCATCTGTAGTGCAAACTATGCTAGGTGATGAGTTGGATGATGTTCTATCAATCTTAACAGAACGTGAACAAAAAATTCTTCGTTTACGATTTGGTTTTGACGATGGTAGGATATGGACCCTTGAAGAGGTTGGTCAGGTCTTTGATGTTACAAGAGAACGTATTAGACAAATTGAAGCTAAATCCTTACGTCGTTTAAGGATGAATAGGGATACTAAGAAACTGAAGGCTTATCTAGAAAACTAATTAAATATAATAAGTATAAACAATAAAAGAGGATGTTCCTACTACAAAGGTTTTTA
>CAZXSM010000086.1:0-7646 GCA_964643255.1 uncultured Lachnospiraceae bacterium | reverse complement strand
CTTTAAGAAGAATTATGCTTTCATCCTTACCTGGCTCTGCTATAAGTCAAGTTAAACTAGATGGTATAGTACATGAATTTAGTACTATTCCTGGAGTAAAAGAAGACGTTGCTGAAATAATTTTGAATTTAAAAGATTTAGCAATTAGAAATACAGGCGAGACAAATGAGCCCAAAACAGCATATATTGAAGCTGAAGGTGAGCGCGTAGTAACTGCTGCAGATATACAAGTAGATCCTGATATAGAAATAATCAATCCTGATTTAGTTATAGCTACTTTAGATGGTAGCCATGATAGTAGACTATATATGGAGCTTACTATAACTCAAGGTAGAGGCTATGTTAGCGCAGATAAAAACAAGGATGATGAATTACCAATTGGAACAATTTCAATTGACTCAATATATACTCCCGTTGAGCGTGTTAATATAAACATTGAAAATACACGTGTTGGACAAATAACTGACTTTGACAAACTAAAATTAGACATATATACAGATGGAAGTCTTGGTCCAGATGAAGCTCTAAGTTTATCAGCGAAAGTGTTGAGTGAACATCTAAAATCTTTCATTGATTTATCTGAAAGTGCAAAAGATGTTGAAGTAATGGTCGAAAAAGAAGACGATGAAAAAGAAAAAGTACTAGAAATGAGTATTGACGAACTAGAGTTATCTGTTCGTTCTTATAATTGTTTAAAAAGAGCCGGCATAAATACAGTAGAAGAATTAACAAACAAAACTGCTGAAGATATGATGAAAGTTCGAAATTTAGGTAAGAAATCATTAGAAGAAGTAGAGTCTAAGCTAGAAGAACTAGGTTTGGCTTTAAAAGAGAATGAGGAATAAACCTAAAGCTAAGTAGCTAAGGAGGGAATAATAGTATGGCAATGCATAGAAAGCTTGGCAGAAGTTCTGACCAAAGACAGGCATTACTTAGAAATCAAGTAACTGCCCTAATATATAATGGTAAAATAAGAACTACTGAAAAAAGAGCTAAAGAAGTACGCAAGACAGCAGAAAAATTGATAACATTAGCTGTTAGAGAAAGAGATAATTACGAAGAAGTTACAGTAACAGCTAAAGTTGCTCGTAAAGATAAAGACGGAAAGAATGTAAAGCAAGAAGTAGATGGTAAAAGAGTTACTGTTTATGACGAAGTTGAAAGAACAGTCAAAAAAGATAATCCATCACGTCTCCATGCAAGAAGACAAATGCTTAAATATCTATATCCTATAACAGAGGTTCCTGAAGATAATGCAAAAAGAAAAAATCTTACTAAAAAGGTAGACCTAGTAGATAAGTTATTTGAAGAAATTGCACCCAAATATGCTGATCGTAATGGCGGTTACACAAGAATTATTAAAGTTGGACCACGTAAAGGTGACGCAGCAATGGAAGTTATAATCGAATTAGTTTAATATTAAGGAGTAGTTTCGCATTATATTTGAAACTACTCCTTTTCCATAATGTGAATATATGCATAATTATATTTATATAGTAAGTAATTGCTAAACACAATACACTCGCAATTAACTAATTCACATGGATAAACAAGGAGACACTATGGATATTATTAAAATAGAAAATTTGATATTTGAATATATTAATATAGATGAAGAAGGTCAGATTACAGATGTTAACCGTGCTATTGATGACCTGACTATTAATGTAGAAAAGGGAGATTTTGTTGCCATATTAGGGCATAATGGTTCAGGGAAATCCACTCTGGCAAAACAATTAAATGCAATACTATTGCCAACCAAGGGTAGTGTTGTAATAAAGGGTATGGATACCCAAGACGATGACTATTTATGGGATATTAGGCAAACAGCAGGTATGGTATTTCAAAACCCAGACAATCAAATAATCGGTACAGTAGTAGAAGAAGACGTGGGTTTTGGCCCAGAAAACTTAGGTGTACCAAGTGAGGAAATATGGGAAAGAGTTGAAAAGAACTTAAAGGCTGTAGATATGCTTGACTACCGTACAAGCTCACCTAACAAATTATCTGGTGGACAAAAACAAAGGGTAGCCATAGCAGGGATTATGGCTATGGAACCAGAATGTATTATTCTAGACGAGCCTACTGCAATGCTTGACCCTAATGGTAGAGAAGAAGTAATAAATACGGTTCATCATTTAAATAAAGAAGAGCAAGTTACAGTTATCCTAATTACTCATTACATGAATGAAGTTATAGATGCAGATAAGGTGATTGTAATGGAAGAAGGAAAGATAGTAATGCAAGGGAAACCTAAAGAAATCTTTTCTAGGGTAGATGAGTTAAAGAAATATAGGCTAGATGTACCTCAAGTAACAGAACTTGCTTATGAACTTAAAAAAGAAGGACTAGACATGCCAGATGGCGTTTTAACAATAGATGAATTTGCTGATGCACTTTGTAGTAACTTGAAAGGGTAAAAAAATGGCAATAAAAGTAGAGAATTTAAATTCTATATATAGCCCCAATACCGCATTTGAAAAACATGCCTTAAAAGACATTGATCTTGAAGTCAAAGATGGTGATTTTATTGGCTTAATAGGACATACAGGTTCTGGTAAGTCTACCCTAGTACAGCATTTAAATGGTTTAATAAAAGCAACATCTGGGACTATATATTATAATGGTGAAGATATATCTAGTGAAGGCTATAACTTGAAAAAACTAAGATCTAAGGTTGGTTTAGTTTTTCAATATCCAGAGCATCAGTTGTTTGGATCAACTATTCTTGAAGACGTAGAATTTGGCCCAACAAACCAAGGTCTATCTAAAGAAGAAATAGAAAACAGAAGCAAAAAAGCTCTTAATATGGTTGGAATAAATGAAGACTTATATTATGCATCACCATTTGAAATATCAGGAGGTCAGAAGCGAAGAGTTGCTATTGCGGGCGTACTGGCAATGGAACCAGAGGTATTGATTCTTGATGAGCCCACTGCAGGTTTAGATCCAAAAGGTAGAGATGAAATATTAGAGCAAATCAACAGTCTTCATAAAGAAAATAATATAACGATCATACTAGTTTCCCATAGTATGGATGATATTGCAAAATATGCAAACCGAATTGTGGTTATGAATAATGGACAAATTATGTTTAGTGATGAACCTAAAAAAGTGTTTTCTCATTATAAAGAGCTAGAGGAAATTGGCCTAGGAGCTCCAACAGTGACATATATAATGCACGAATTAAAAGCTAGAGGACTCAATATAAACACATCACTCACAACGGTTTCGGAAGCAAAAGAAGAAATACTTTCATACATAAGGAAAGAAAGGATTGACACTAAAGATGTTTAGAGACATAACTATAGGCCAATATTATCCAGTGGATTCTATTATTCATAGACTTGATCCAAGAGTAAAATTAGTAGGAACTTTACTCTATATTATATCTTTGTTTCTTGTTAATGATATAATTGGCTACCTGATAGTTACAATATTCTTGTTTAGCATAATTTTTTTGTCAAAAGTTCCTCTTAAATTTATTATTAAAGGTATAAAGCCTGTATTAGTACTTCTTATATTTACTGTAGGGTTTAATTTGTTTTTAACAAGTGGAACTCCAATCCTTGAAATTGGATTTATAACTATTACAAAAGAAGGACTTATATTATCCCTAAAAATGGGATTTAGATTAATATTTTTAATACTTGGCTCTTCAATTATGACATATACAACCACCCCTAACCAGTTAACAGATGGCTTAGAAAGTCTTCTTAATCCTTTAAATAAAATAAAAGTACCAGTACATGAAATAGCAATGATGATGTCAATAGCCTTAAGATTCATTCCAATATTAGTTGAAGAAACAGATAAAATAATGAAGGCCCAAATGGCAAGGGGAGCAGACTTTGAATCTGGTAACATAATACAAAGAGCAAAAAGTCTAATACCAATATTAGTGCCATTATTTGTATCCGCTTTTAGAAGGGCCAATGATTTGGCAATGGCAATGGAAGCTAGGTGCTACAAAGGTGGTAAGGGACGAACCAAGATGAAACCATTAATATACGTCGGTAGAGATAAGAGTACTTATCTTATATTGTTCGTGTTTTTTGCTTTAATTATAGCTAGTAGGACTGTAATTTTATGAAACGAATTATGTTAAAGATTTCTTATGATGGTACAAATTATTGTGGCTGGCAAAAGCAGCCTAATGCAGTAACTATTGAAGGAGTCTTAAATCAAAAATTAAGTAAACTTTTAGGTGAAAACATTGAAATCATAGGTGCAAGTAGGACAGATTCAGGAGTTCATGCAATGGGAAATGTTGCGGTATTTGATACAACGACTCATATACCAGCTCACAAGATTGCATTAGTCCTTAGTCGTAGATTACCTAGAGACATAGTTATACAAAGTTCAAAAGAAGTGCCATTATACTTTCACCCAAGAGAATATGAAAGTATTAAAACTTATGAATACCAAATCTTAAACACTAAACGCGCTCAACCAATAAAAAGGTTGTATTACTATCATGTTCACAAGGATTTAAATATTGAGAGTATGAAAGAAGCCGCCAGATATCTTGTGGGTACCCATGATTATAAAAGTTTTTGTCTTGCTAAAACTCAGACACAAAGTACAGTGCGGACTATTTATAGTATAGATATAACTAAGAATGATGATATAATAAAGTTTAATATTAAAGGAAATGGGTTTTTGTATAATATGGTTCGCTGTATTGTTGGTACTTTGATATATGTAGGTCGGGGAAGATATTCTCCCCAACATGTTAAAGACATTCTCTATAAAAAAGACCGAAATGTAGCTGGTCCAAATGCACCGGCTCATGGACTAATCTTACAAGATACTGAATATATATTGGATAAAGATGGAAAACCTGTCATGCGACAGATTAAATTTGCAAAACACATTGACATGACTGAATAAATATTATATAATTTAGCAATGTGAGTTAAAATGCTTCACCAAGCCCCGGAGAAGTGTTTTGATATAAATAACTTAATAACAATATTAATAATTTGAATCGAAAATGATTGAAAATTTGAAATAATATGATTAGAAATACTAAGTCGTAAAGATTGATGGAATGACTGTATTTTAAGGAGGTAAACCAATGAAAAGCTATATGGCTAACCCTGATAAAGTGGAAAGAAAATGGTATGTAGTTGACGCTACTGGACATACACTAGGTCGTCTTTCTTCTGAAATAGCTAAGATTTTAAGAGGTAAAAACAAACCTGTTTATACACCACACATAGATACTGGTGATTTTGTAATAGTGGTTAATGCTGATAAAATCGAAGTTACAGGAAAAAAATTAGATCAAAAGATATATTATAATCATTCTCAATATATTGGTGGAATGAAAGAAACAACATTAAGAGAAAAGTTAGAAAAGAAACCTACTGATGTTATTACTCTTGCAGTAAAAGGAATGCTTCCAAAAGGATCTTTAGGAAGAAAAATGCAAAAGAAACTGTTTGTATATGCAGGCCCAGACCACAAGCATGATGCTCAGAAACCTGAAGAACTTATTATTACTTACTAAGAAGAGGATTTGAAAGGAGGAAATAACATTGGCAAAAATGAAATATTATGGAACAGGAAGAAGAAAAAGTAGTGTTGCTAGAGTTTATCTTTTACCAGGGAATGGTAAAGTTACTATAAATAAAAGAGATATCGATGAATACTTTGACGCAGAAACCTTAAAGACAATAGTTCGTCAACCACTTGAATTAACAGAAACAACTAGTAAATTTGATGTTCAAGTTAATGTACAAGGTGGAGGCTATACAGGTCAAGCAGGTGCTATTAGACATGGTATCGCAAGAGCTTTATTAGATGCTGATTCTAGTGCTTATCGTCCTGCACTTAAAAAAGCTGGATACTTAACAAGAGATCCAAGAATGAAAGAAAGAAAGAAATATGGACTAAAAGGAGCACGTCGAGCTCCACAGTTCTCAAAGAGATAATTTATCAATTGCTTATAGAATGCTCCACTGGTATCACCCAGTGGAGTTTTTTTGCCTAATTGAATAAACTTATAAAAAGTAACAAAATATAAAATATTAACAGGATTAACAAATTGTGTGGTATAATTAGTTGGAATTTGGTAAATGTAATATATGAAGGTCATGCCTTAAGACTTTTTGATAATATAGTATTTAGAATTGGGACGGTGATATTATGAGCATGTATTCGGTGCGTAGCAAAGGAGAAAATTATTTATACATAATTATTGGTACAATATTTATGGCTATTGCCGTAAATTTGGTATATGAACCTCTTGGAATGGTTACAGGTGGTGTTACTGGAATAGGTATTGTAATTAAGCATTATACAGGTCATATAATTGAGGGTGGTATACCAGTTTGGCTTACCAACATCGCACTAAACATACCATTGTTTGCCGCTGGATTGCTTATTAAAGGAGCAAAATTTCTTAAAAATAGTATAATAGGAGCAATAAGCTTAACTGTTGCCTTATACTTAATTCCGGTCTATAATTTAGTTGGAGATGAGTTTTTTCTAGCAGCTGTTTTTGGTGGAGTATTCACTGGTATTGGGCTTGGAATGGTAATATCTGCATCAGGTTCAACAGGTGGTACAGATTTATTATGTGTATTAATAAGACATTATTTTCCCCATCTTAACTTTTCTATACTAATTGGTGTTGTAGATGGAATTATTGTATTATTTGGTGCTATTGTCTTTGGGATTGAAATAACCCTTTATGCAATTGTAGCCTTATATATAACTTCTAAATTTTCAGATAATATATTAGAAGGTCTAAAATTTGCCAAGGTTGCATTTATTATATCTGATAAGTATAATGAAATTGGAGATAGAATTATCACTGACTTAGACAGGGGAGTTACTGGTTTGTATGGCCAAGGCATGTACACAAAAACTGACAAAAATGTTCTGTTTTGTGTGGTTTCAAAGAAGCAGATTTCACAAATAATTCAGCTAGTATCACAAATTGACCCTAAAGCTTTCGTCATAGTAAGTGATGTTAGAGAAGTAATGGGAGAGGGTTTTATTGAATATGAACATGAAAATTAAGATTAAACCTGATTAAACATAAAAAAACACATAAAAATAATCTATTTATACAAAGTAGACAAAATCATATTTTACTATTTGGCTAAATGAGATATAGAAGAATAATCTCATATAGTGTATATTAATATTATGTAAAGTATCTAAATAGATAGGTAACTAGCATTTAAAAACAGGGAGGAAATATAATGGCAAATGTTATATTAAAAGATGTAAAGAAAGTTTATGATAACGGTTTTGTAGCTGTAAAAGATTTTAACCTAGACGTTGCTGATAAAGAATTTGTTATATTTGTTGGTCCATCAGGTTGTGGAAAAACAACCACACTTCGTATGATTGCTGGACTTGAAGAGATAACAGAAGGTGAAGTATATATTGATGACAAGCTAGTTAACGACATAGAACCAAAAGATAGAGATATAGCAATGGTTTTCCAAAACTATGCTCTTTATCCACATATGTCAGTTTATGACAACATGGCATTTGGATTAAAACTTAGAAAAGTACCTAAAGATGAAATCGAAAGATTAGTACAAGAAGCCGCACAAATCCTAGATATTGAACACTTACTAGACCGTAAGCCTAAAGCTTTATCAGGTGGTCAAAGACAACGTGTT
>CAZXSM010000085.1:0-7671 GCA_964643255.1 uncultured Lachnospiraceae bacterium | reverse complement strand
TCATGAAACATTACCTCCTAAGATTAATTACTGTACTTTGTTTGTTAATAAAATTATATCATAAATTTGCCCTTTTATGTTGGAAATTTGTAGAAGTAATAGTTGCCGTTGCCCATACACCTTTCCTAAATTTGCAAAAAATAACAACCAGGTGTATATATATACCCAGTTGTTATTTTTTATTTTAATCTATTTTATTATATTGCTTGTCTCATGCTTGCTATTTCATTGTTGTCAAGATATTCATCATAGGTTGTCATCCTGTCGATTAGTCCATTAGGGGTTATTTCCATAATCCTATTGGCTATGGTTTGAACAAATTGATGATCAGCTGAAGTAAATAATGCTACTCCTGGGAATCTAATTAGACCATTATTTAGAGCAGTAATAGATTCCATGTCTAAATGGTTTGTTGGCTCATCTAGTAATAGAACATTTGCCTCTAAAAGCATCATTTTAGATAGCATTACCCTTACCTTTTCACCACCAGATAATACCTTAACCTTCTTAAGTCCATCTTCTCCCTTAAATAACATTCTTCCCAGAAATCCACGTACATAACTTACATCTTTTTCTGGTGAAAATGGCATTAACCAATCAACAATTGTATCTTCTGAGTCAAAGTGTTTTGTATTGTCTTTGGGGAAATATCCTTGACTTGTTGTTATTCCCCATTTATATGTTCCTTCATCTGGCTCCATTTCCCCTGCTAATATTTTAAACAGAGTGGTTGTAGCAAGTTCATTAGGGCCAACAAAGGCAACCTTGTCTTCTTTATTTATTAAAAATGATATATTATCAAGTATTTTCTCCCCATCTATAGTTTTTGAAAGATTAGAAACAGTAAGAACATCGTTACCTATTTCCCTTTCTGGTTTAAATTCTATATAAGGGTATTTTCTACTTGAAGGCCTAATATCATCTAATTCAATCTTCTCTAGTGCTCTCTTTCTAGAAGTCGCTTGCTTTGATTTTGAGGCATTTGCACTAAATCTTTGAATAAATTCTTGTAATTCTTTAATCCTATCTTCTTTTTTCTTGTTCGACTCTTTCATTTGTCTTAGAAGAAGCTGGCTTGATTCATACCAAAAATCATAGTTTCCTGCATATAACTGAATTTTACTGTAATCAATATCAGCAATATGGGTACATACTTTATTTAAAAAGTAACGGTCATGTGATACCACAATTACTGTATTATCAAAGTTTATTAGAAATTCCTCTAACCAACGTATTGCAGCCATATCTAAATGGTTAGTTGGCTCGTCAAGAAGTAAAATGTCGGGGTCTCCAAATAGGGCTTGGGCAAGAAGAACTTTTACTTTTTCACTACCATTTAGTTCAGACATAAGTTTATCGTGTAAATCAGTTTCAATTCCAAGACCATTTAAAAGTGTAGCCGCATTAGATTCAGCATCCCATCCATCTAATATTGCAAACTCACTTTCTAGCTCTCCAACCTTAAAACCGTCTTTATCTGTAAAATCTTCTTTAGCATAGATAGCTTCTTTTTCTTTCATTATGTCATAAAGACGTTTATTACCCATAATTACTGTATCTAATACCACATAATCATCATATTTGAAATGGTCTTGTTCTAGTACTGAAAGCCTTTGACCTGGAGTTATAATTATTTCACCTTGTGTTGATTCTAAATCACCTGATAATATCTTTAAAAATGTAGACTTACCAGCTCCATTAGCTCCTATTAAACCGTAACAATTACCTTCAGTGAATTTTATATTTACCTCTTCGAACAAGGTTCTTTTTCCTATACGAAGAGTTATGTTGTTTGCTTGTATCATTTGATTACCTATCTTTCATATTTTATATTTATAATGTATTAGTTTTGGTCTACTAAATTATTTGCACACCTTTTCTATTGTATAGGATTTTCTACATTTTGCAAGCAAAATAAAAGAACATTTTATATGTTAGATAATCATCCATATAAAATGCTCTTTTTAAATATTAGCTATTAAATATTAACTATTAACAATTTCCTTCATATACATATTTAAGCTTCTCACGTGCTATATCCGCAAGCAGATATATTGTACTAATATCAGTAGGCTGCTTATCGCTCATCTTATATGTTGGAAAGAATCTTGAAACATGAAGAGGAATTTCTGGATTTATTGAAGCTAGAAATGTTGAGAGCTCTCTCATCTCCTCTTGACCATCATTTTCTCCTGGTATAATCAAGGTAGTTACTTCTACATGAGCATGTTTTGCTGCTAATTTAATAAATTCTTTAACTGTTTCTAAGTCTCCACCTATACCTTTATAGAAATCATCTGTATATGCTTTTAAGTCAATGTTAAATGCATCTATATAAGGGATTATTTCCTCTAATACTTCTTTGCTAATACACCCATTAGTTACTACAACATTCTTAAAACCTTGTTCTTTAGCTAACTTTGAACAATCACGTACATATTCATAACCTATAAGGGGTTCATTATAGGTGTAAGCAAGGCCAATATTGGCTCTATCTTTAAGTTTAATAGCCATTTCAATTAATTCACTAGGCTGAATATTTCTTGCCCTGGCAGTATCTCTTGATACTGTTGATATATTATAGTTTTGACAAAATGAACATTGTAAATTGCAGCCGAAACTTCCTACAGATAAAATATTGTTACCTGGTTTAAATCTTTTAAGAGGCTTTTTTTCAATTGGATCAAGGGCAAGGCTAGTTACCTGGCCGTAATTAATAGATACAATTTTGCCATTTTTGTTTTTCCTAGCTCTACATACTCCAACTTGTCCTTCCTTTAAATTGCAATTATTTGGACAGACACTGCATTTGATTCTAGTCATGTATGTCTCACCACCTGGAATCTTTCTAGTTGATAATCTTCATATTCACTAATTCCTGCCTTACTAAGGGCAATTGACACTTGTTCTTCTACCCTATCTACCCCATCTAAGTTAGGTAGTAATAGGCCCCTTTTATATCCCTTGGTAACTATTACACCGTATTCTTTTGTGTCTAGTTCATCTATAGAATCAATTTTCTCAGCCTTTCCAAGTACATCAACACTATAAACTAGCCTATCTAATTCTTCTTCACTTACTGGTGGAAATCTAGGGTCTTTTGTCCCAGCACTTATAGCATTTTGAATTATTTCATCTGCTATGGAACTTGTTGTTGGAGAAATTGTTCCAATACAACCACGCAAATTACCATCTAATTCTAAAGATACAAATACTCCAGCTTTATCTTCAAGGAGTTCTTTACTCAAGTCATCAGGTTTATCTATAGTTTTATAGTTTATCACATAATTTTCTAAAGTTTTACGAGCCAGTCTAACATATTCATCTTCTTGTGCTTTTAATGCTTTTATTCTTTGATTTTCTTTATTTAAGAAAACCTTATCAAAATGTCTGTTCTTATCATTTCCATTTACTATAAAGGATGCAACTCCATAGCCGACTCCAAAGGGTCCTTCATAAGAATGTAACTTAGAATCAACACTTTTTCCATCTAAGGCCCCAGCCATAATTAAAAATGTACGGTGGCCGCATTCTGCAGCTTCTTCACAGAAGCTCTCACTAAACTCTAAAAATTTTAGGAAGTCCCCTGAATCCATTGCCTTAGTTACTTCCCTATCATAAATTGGCCCTTCTTCTTTGTATCCATAAGGCCCTTTTTCTTTAAGCATATGGGATAAGTCACCGCTTGCTATAAGGACAACTTTTCTTTCAATATCATCTATAGCTTCTGCTACACACTTTCCAAATTCATAATGTTCTAGAAATGATAAGCCAGATATTGAAAGCCTAATAGTTTTATAATCTTTATAGTATTTATTAATAAAATAGAGTGGAATCATAGTTCCGTGATCAAGTTTTTTGTTTTTTTCTCCTAAAAACCCAGCATATATATCATGCTTCTTAGCTTTATAGGCTATTTCATCTGCTAAACCTGTATCATATGTGGTTTGGATGGCAACATTTTTATATCCATAGTCACCAAAATCTCCTCTAGCTCCTTCACCAGGGGAAATGTGAATATAATCTTTATACATTACAGAATGTGAAGTTACCACAACTATAGTTTCAGGCTCTATTTCACCTATCTGTCTTGCTACATTATCAAAAGCATTAATAGTTTTAGAAATACCTCGTTCTTGCCCTCCTCCAATTTCTGGGATTATAAGTGGCGGATGAGGAACGATATAGCTTGCTATAATACTCATATATGTTACTCCTTCCTTTATAAATAACAAATTATACATTTATAATAACAAAGAACATGGTTAATTAAAAGACTTTAAAAGGACAAGATAGATTGCTTACAATTTCCTTAACTTTGATTTTTTTAAAGAAAAATACTACTTTTTTATAAAAATATATAGTACAATTTATTAAAATAGCATTTATTAACATTTTAAGTTTTTATTTCATAAGCTATCTAGTATAATGAATTATTTCTTGAAAAACATAGTATTCAAATTTAATGTGAATTAAATAGGAGGAAATAATGGAGAAAAAACAAATAATAGGTTTAGTTGTAGCAGCTTTAGTCTTTGTGTTTGTATGCTCTTCTAGTATACTTACAAATTCTTTAGCATCAAAAATGAGTGTAGAGGAAAGCAGCTCATCATTTTTAGAAACTTTATCAAGCTTTGAAGAAAGTTTTGATTTACCTAGTGAGGATTTTGTAGCCCTTGTGGATGTTCAAGGAACTATAATGGATACTCAAGAAAGTCTAGCTTTTTACTCTGAAGGTTACAATCACTCTAAGACAATAAGATATATAGACGCCTTGATTGAATCCGATAGTAATACAGGGATTTTTCTTAATGTAAATAGTCCTGGGGGCGGAGTATATGAAAGTGACGAACTATATTTAAAGTTATTAGAATATAAAGAAGCCACTGGAAGACCTATATGGACATATATGGGACAATTAGCTTGTTCAGGAGGCTATTACATTGCAATGGCAAGTGATAACATAGTTGCCAACAGAAATGGACAGACAGGTTCAATCGGAGTTATCATGAGTTCAGTAAATTTAAAAGAACTCTATGATAAGATTGGTATTAAAGAAACATATTATGCAACTGGTCCAAACAAGACAATGGGCGCTGCTTCTTTAGATATTACAAAAGAACAAGAGGAAATAATCAACAGCATTCTAGATGAATCTTTCGATCAGTTTCTTGGCATTGTTGCTGATGGAAGGGATATGGATATTGCCGATGTCAAAAAAATTGCTGATGGAAGAATTTATACTGCTAAGCAAGCATTAGATTTAGACATGATTGACAGTATAGACACATATGAGAACACTGTAAATAGTTTATTAGATGAAACTAACTCTTCTATTCTTTATAAACCTGTAAGTGATAGATTTGGATTTGGATCATTATTTGGTGCAGCTATGGATCTAAAACCAAAATCTGACGTGGAAATAATGTCTACTTATCTTGAAAAACAAGGAAATGGGGTGCCAATGTATTATGCAGCTCCATGATAATGTTAATACTTATGAAAGTTATGAGAATAATGATGCTAAGGATTCTACAGATATAGTTCATGCTGGATTTTTTGTTAGACTAGCAGCTTATGCAATTGATAATATCTTAATTGGCGCAATTTTATTGTTATTTAGAATTCCTATGTGGCTAGTGGGATTGGCAAATCCAAACAATCCTTTAATTCAACCAGTATTATTTAACTTTACGACCTGGGATATAATAATATATTTACTTTCAGCAATATATTTTATAATGTTAACCTATTACAAGGGTGCAACAATAGGCAAATACCTATTACGTATAAAAGTAGTTTCAGACGTACCAGGGGATAAATTACCACTAATTAACGTAATATATAGAGAAACAATAGGAAGATATCTCTCTTCCATAGTCTTCGTAGGCTACCTCTTAGTAGCAGCCTCAAAAGATAAACGTGGACTTCACGATATGCTTAGTGATACCCATGTAGTATATGTAGATTGTTAAAAGATTCTAACAAAGACAAAGGGACATTTTACTTGGCTAATTGATTGATAGCCACTTAAAATGTCCCTTATATTATATAAAAATTATTCCTGATTTTCTTCTAAATCTTTATTTTCTTCGGACTCTTGTCCTTTCTTTGCTATCAATTCATTGCTTAAAGTTTGAATTTTGTTAATAATGCCAACCATTTCATTAATATGTGAGTCTTGCTCTTCTAGGGTAGCATTGACCTCTTCGGTAGTAGCTGCATGTTCTTCCATTATTGATGCACTTTGCTCTATATTTACTTCAATTTCTTCAAACAAACCTGTTATCTCATTCATAGACTTGTATTCGTCCTGGATGTTTTCTTTCATCTTTTCAAATGATTGAAACATTTCTTCCATACTAGTATTTATTTTATCTAATGAAGTAACTCCTAGAGAAACCGCTTGGTTACCGTTTTTAACTACTTCTACTGCATTAGTTGCTTTAGCTTGAGTAACCTCAACAATTTCACTTATTTCTTTCACCATTTTATTACTTTCATCAGAAAGGTTTCGTATTTCTGTTGCTACTACTTCAAATCCTCTACCTGCTTCACCTGCTCTAGAAGCCTCTATTGATGCATTTAGTGCCAGAAGATTTGTTTGAGATGCGATTCCTTCGATAGCTGTTAGGAATTGACTGATGTCTTCCATACTATTTCCTAAGTCTGTAACTGTTTGTAAGCCTTCACTTACTGCTATATTGATAGTATCCATGTTATCTTCCATAGAATTTATGTCGTTTCGGTTGTTCGTAGCTATAACACTTACTTCGTTAGATATTGCTTCGTTACTTTCTGACTTTTCATAGGCGTATTGAAGCTTTTCATGTGCCTCTTTCATTCTTACTGAAACATTAGAGATAGCTTTTGCTTCTTCTTCTGTACCTTTAGACATTTCATTCATAGACTGGACAGTAACTAAACTAGTTTGTGATAGGTTGTCCACATAAACTCTAAAATCACTAATACTATTATCTAAAGTAACTGAAGTTTCTTCTAATACTTTCATGTTTTCTTCTAAATTATTAAGAAGCTCATCAGATCTCTCTTTGTTTTCAATAGCTGATTTTACATATTCCCCTCCCCATTTGGTTAAGAAATAAAGGAATACTACTCCTATGTTAAGATAAATAATTTGAATTAACGATTCACTTAACTCTACATTTCCAACTAGTGATATCTTTAATATAAATATACTAAATAGATATATTGCATCTATAATAGCTAATACTATCAATAAGATTTTACTATCAAAGTATAAAGCTACTAAACAAACAATTACAAAATATCCTAATACAATAGCACTATATCTTTTTTCTATAAATGCAAGTGCTGTAAGGGAAACTGTTAAAGCTAAAGGGATTGCAATTGCAGTTATTTTGCTATTTACTTTTAGAAAATATAGAATAGTACATATAACTGAAGGAATAATTGTTATCAATAAAACTAGCAGTCCTCTTTCCCGTCCTGTAAGTAGAAATGCCTGAATTGTAAGTATCACTGAGAAAAGCCAAACGAAACTGATATTAAACTTGTTTACTTTCTTATAATAGTTTTGGCCAAGATTCATGTTTTTACCTTACCTCTCTAAAGCCCTAGCATAAGTTAAAGGCTTTTATAAGTTTTTCTTTTGTTTTATTTTTAAAATAGTTATTTTATTACATTAAC
>CAZXSM010000084.1:0-7769 GCA_964643255.1 uncultured Lachnospiraceae bacterium | reverse complement strand
ATTTTGACATAAATTAATAAAACTCCTTGACAAATGCTTATATTAAGTTTATAAATGAACTTGTAGATGTTGATTTCTTGCCAAAGAGTAGGAAAAACCAGGTTTATAAAATATCTATATAGAGCTTTATGCTCTTGAAGGAACAAATTAATAGTTCCTCAAAACTTAATAATACTTTTAGAGGAGGAGATAATCCATGAACAAATCAGAATTGGTAGCAGCAATCGCAGAAAAAACAAATTTTTCAAAAAAGGATTCAGAAGCATTTATAAAGGCGTTTACAACTGTTGTAACAGAAGAGCTAACAGAAGGTGGAAAAGTTCAACTTGTTGGTTTCGGTACTTTTGAAACTGTTGAAAGAGCTGAAAGAAAAGGTAGAAATCCACAAACTAAAGAGGAAATTACAATTCCTGCATCTATAGCTCCAAAATTTAAGCCAGGAAAATCTTTAAAAGACTCAGTAAACGGAAGATAACTAAAAGGCATAACTTAAACTAAGCTGTTATAAAAAGATTGAAGCCATTAACGAAAGGTGAATATATTTTTATAGCAGTTTTTTTATATATAAAAGGGCATAAATGTATTGATAATCAACCGGGGAACTTATTGTATTAAATTGCCTTAAATATAGGAGGGAAACATGAGATTAGATAAGTATTTAAAAGTATCAAGATTAATAAAAAGACGTACAGTTGCACGAGAAGCTTGCGATAATGGTCGAGTTCTGGTAAATGGTAAAGCAGCAAAAGCTTCTACCAATATAAAAGTAGATGATATTATAGAAATAAATTTTGGAAACAAAACAGTTAAAGTTCAAGTTTTAGAAGTAAAAGAAACTTCGAAAAAAGATGAAGCCAAGGAATTATTTAAATATCTTTAACATGAATTAGGTCTTTTAGGTATGAAAGAGAATTTATTCTAATATATTAAGATAAATAGTATATGGTGTACTATTTATCTTATTTTATTTTAGGAGGATAAATATGGATGAAAGAATGATCTCAAAGAAACCTGGTGGAATACATAAAGTCCAAGTAGTAAGAAGAAATAAAGCAAGTATTACAGGAGTAAATGATGTACTATCATTTGACGCAGGAGAAATTCTGTTAACTACAGAAAATGGGATACTTATGATTAGAGGAGAAGAGCTCCATGTAAATAGATTGACTTTGGAAAAGGGAGAGGTAGATATTGATGGGAAAATTGATAGTTTAACTTATTCAGATGATGTCGGTTATGGAAAATCTGCAGAATCATTTATTGGTAGATTATTTAAATAATATTAGGAGAATAGGATGACAAGTGTAATTTTTAAAGAAATTAATTTTTTTATGATTTCTATAGCATGGGGAGGCCTAATATTAATATTATATGATGTCTTAAGAATATTTAGGAATCTAATAAAGCATAGTATAGTGGTATCTACAATAGAAGATATTATCTATTGGATAATATGTGGCTTTTTAGTCTTTCAAATGATGTACAAGCACAACAATGGCATTATCCGAGCTTTTTCGATTTTAGGAATGTTAATCGGAATGATAATATATCGGTATTTATTTAGCGATATCATAGTTGAAAGTCTATCTTTATTATTAATAAAAATAAAGAACCTTATATATTTAGTTATTTCTCGGCTTCTTAAACCCTTGTTATGGATAAAGGGCTTAATTACCAAGACAATTGGTAAAAAAGTTGGAATATTGTTAGGAAAATCAAAAAAAGTAGTAAAGAAAGCAATTAATCTATTGAAAAAAATAGGAAAATCAAGTAAAATACCATTATATGAAGCAAAGGATGGTGATTTGTTAGATGAGGAAAAGAAAAAGAAATAAAAAATCAGGATTGGGAATTACTATTTTTATTGTCTTTTCCATATGTGGACTAGTCTTAGTAAAGAAACATGATCTAGACCAAGAACAAGTTGCTAAGGTTGCTTATTTAAAGGATTTAGAAGAAGATTATGAGAAAGAACAAGAATTAGCAAAGGAATTAGAAGAATTAGAAATACGTATGGAAACAAGGAAATTCAAAGAAGATGTTGCTAGAGATAAGTTTGGTCTTATTTATGAAGATGAATATATATTTAAATCTAAGGAAAAATAAAAATAGTTGACAATCAATAAAATTCTTGTTATAATTCATTTTGTTGTTTGGCGAAGTAGCTCAGTTGGCAAGAGCACGCGGTTCATACCCGCGGTGTCGGCGGTTCAAATCCGTCCTTCGCTATTTTTTATGCCCATTTATGCATTTATGGTATCTCAGAAAAGTTACAGGCTGGGACTGGGTATGTTATGGTTTGTTTTTCGGTTTCTGGAATAAAAAAGATGGTTGTACTTCAGTAACAGACACGAAGGGATGTGTCTACCACTGAAGCACAACCATCTTTTTTATTAGGGAGAGTTTAGCTTCTTAAGGTTTGTTAGGTCCGTCGAATCGATAAAAGGTGGGAGGTGGTAAATATATTGTCTAAAAGTTTTTGGTGATAGGGGACTTGTTTTGACAAAGATTTTAGTGCCTGGGTCTTATAATGGTTAATACGATATTTTGACTTAAAAGACGTCAGGGAGGATTTAACTAAGATGAATAAGAAGGTAAATTATAAAAGTTTGTTAGTTCAAGTATTAGGTTTTTTTGTTGCGAGGGTAACCATAGGAGATGTAAGCCCTTTTGCAATTGGTTTTTTTGCGAGTATCTATGCTGATGATAAAAGAAGGTTATTAACTATGGCGAGTATCTTATTAGGTCTGGTAACTTTGCTGCCAAGGACGTCAGTTATTAAATATTTTACTATTATGGTTACGATTGTGATTGTTGTTTTTTTCTTAGAGAAGAGTTATGAAAAGATCAGTGTTTTTAGGCTAAGTATTATCGTAGGTCTGATTACATGTTTTATTAGTTTAGGTGAAAATGTATTTCTTATAGATATAAAGAGTGGGTTTTTAATGGCTTTTTCTGAAGGACTTGCGGCCTTTGCATTTACAATTGTATTTAGGAAAGGACTTGCAGCCTTTGTTAACAAAAAGAGTATTAGGCCATATAATAATGAAGAGATGGTGAGTGTATCTGTCTTGCTAGCTATAATATATTATGGACTGGCTGATATACAGGGGGCGCCTCATACTATCCAGATATTTGCTTGCCTTTTTACTATTTTGTTTATAGGATACAAGTATGGAGCCGGTTATGGAGCAATTATTGGTGTAACTTGTGGAATAACCATGAGTTTGTTAAGTGGAGCTTATAGCTTCATAAGTATCTTCTGTTTGCTAGGAGTTTTGGCAGGAAGTTTTCGAGAGTTTGGGAAAGTTACTGCATCAGTTAGCTTTTTGATTGGTGCTCTTGTTTTGACAGGATTAGCAGGTGGAATGCCATTTAACTTTGAAATTTTTGGAGATAGAGCTGTTCCTGTGGGAATAGGAGTTGTGCCGGAATTTATTAGTGGAGGCTTAGCCGGGACAGTTTTACCACTTATTGCTGGTTCAGTTTTATTTATGGTTTTACCAGAGTCTATTACCTACAAAATCTACAATAATGATATTGTAAGTAATGACTCATTTACAAATCAAAACATTCAGGTCATAACACAGGATAAACTAAAGGAATTTTCCGGATCATTTCATAATTTGGCCAGGACCTTTGCTAAGATGTCTTCTAAAAAAATAAAATTAGAAGATCTAGATAAAGAGGATGTTTTTAATGACCTGTCAGAAGAATTATGTATGACTTGTAAAAACTGTATTCTTTGTTGGGAAGAACATTCAGATGAAACCTTTGAAGGGGTTAATCACATTATGGAAGGTGTGGAATTAGATGGTACCATTACCACCACTCAAGTACCCCAAGCATTTAGGAATAGATGTATTAAGCTAGAGGGATTTATTGCAGAGACAATTAGGATTTTTGACTTGGCAAAATTAAAAATATCCTGTAATAATAAGTTACTTGAAGGTAGAGAGGCTATAAGTGATCAATTCTCTCAAATTGCCCATGTTTTAGATGATTATGCCAATAACATATATAAGTATAGCCTTTCATCTAAAGAAGCCGAAAAAAGAACAATAAACAGCCTTAGGACCCATGGTATCATTGTTGATAACATAGCTATATTTGAAAAATATAATTATAGAAAAGAAATCTTTATTTATGCTCATATTATTGGAGGACATTGTGTTACAACTAAAGATGTTTCTCAAGTTATTAGTTCTGTAGTTAATAAAAAGATGCTCCCATCAGAAAAGAGCAAGGCTGTAATTACAAAAGCATCTGAGATGTATATATTTGAAGAAGACGTTAACTACAAAGTATTAACTGGAGTATCTAGGATAAAAAAGGATGGTTCTTTGGTTTCAGGTGACAACTATTCATTTATTAGACCAGAATCGGGAACAGCAGTTATGACATTATCCGATGGAATGGGTACTGGAGAAGATGCCTACAGAGAAAGTGAGGCTGTAATTAATCTTTTAGAAGAATTTATAGAAGCAGGTTTTAGTAAGGATTCTGCTATAAAACTTATTAATTCTGTTATGTTATTAAAATCTTCTCATAGTCAGATTTATTCCACCTTAGATATGAGTCTCATAAATTTATATACAGGAATGTGTGATTTTATAAAATTAGGAGCTTCAACAACCTTTATAAAACATGGTGATGATGTAGAGATTGTACAATCAAATGCATTACCAATTGGAATGGTCAATCAAATAGACTATGAAGTATATTCAAAACAACTAAAAGATGGTGACTTTATAATTATGGTAACTGACGGCATAATCGATAGTTTACCAATTGATGAAAAGGAAGAATTAATGCAGGATTTCATAGCAAGGATAAATATGAATAATCCAAAAAAAGTGGCTAATGCAGTGTTAAATTATTCATTAGAGTGTAATAATTGGGTTCCTAAAGATGACATGACTGTTCTGGTAGGAGGATTTTGGGAAAGCCCTTGAAGTTTCTCCCTGATAAGGTTAAAATATATAAACATTTATAAACGAGTATATGGGAGATTGTAGATGATTGAAAAAGTTAGGTCATATATTAAAGAACATAATTTGCTATCTAAAGGAGATAGGGTTGTTGTCGGTGTTTCAGGTGGGGCAGATTCTATCTGCCTTTTTCATGTCTTATTAGACTTATCTGAAGAATATGACCTTACCTTGTTTGTAGTACATGTAAATCATGGCATTAGAGGATCGGCAGCAGATAATGATCAAGCATTTGTAGAAGAATTATGTAGAAAACATAAGATATCTTATATGTGTGTTAAAGAAGACGTTCCATCTATTGCAGCCAATCAGGGACTTAGTGAAGAAGAAGTAGGAAGAAATATTAGATATAAGGCCTTCAATCAAAGTCTCTTAGACAACAAGTGTAATAAAATAGCTGTAGCACATAATAAAAATGATAATGCAGAAACATTTCTATTTAACCTTTTTCGAGGTAGTGGTATAACAGGATTATCAGGAATACCACCAACACGTGACGCTATTATTAGACCTTTATTATGCATAGAAAGAAGTGTAATTGAAGAATATTTAAAAGTGAGAGATATCCCATACTTAATAGACAAAACTAATTTGTCTAACGACTATAGCCGTAATAAAATTAGGAATGTGATATTAAAATATACTCAAGAAGAGATTAATGATCAATCTATAGAACACATTACTAGATCTGCAAGTATGCTGAGGGAAATTAATGAATTTATAGATAACTGTGTTAATAAGGTTTACTACAATATAGTAAAATATAATAAGAAAGAAAAAGAGATTAGAATTAATGTAAATGACTTAGCTAAGTTAGATATAGTAATACAAAAGGAATTAATAAGAAAGGTCATAGCAAATTTATCTAAGAAACTAAAAGATATTGATTCAACTCATATTCAACAGGTTCTTGATTTGATGGATAAACAAGTTAGTAAAGAAACTCACCTTCCTTATGATATTGTAGCTATTAGAGGATATAGAGAAATTATATTTGCTAGTAAAAAAGCAAATGACAATAAAAATGAAAAAGCCTCCCTAGCTCCAATTGAGATTCCGGTGCCAGGAACAATGTTTTTATCTAGTCTAGACAAAAGAATCAATACAAAAATAATAAAATATGAAAAGACAAGTGTTATTCCCAAAGAAGACTATACTAAATGGTTTGATTATGATAAGATTAAGAATATTCTCTTACTTAGAACAAGGCAAGAAGGAGATTATATTCAAGTCAATTCTAAAGGTGGAACAAAAAAGATAAATTCTTTGTTCATAGATGATAAGGTTCCAAGACAAACAAGAAATCAAATCCCCCTAATTGCAGATGAATCCCATGTAATATGGGTATTAGGAGGAAGAATTAGTGAAGCATATAAAATTACTAGCAGTACAAAAACAATATTAGAGATAAGTATATATTGATGCTTGAAAAACATATGATGGGTACATATATAACAAGTAGATGTATATTTGGAGGAAAAAAAAGGATATGATATCAAAAGACAAGATTAAAGTATTGATTTCACAAGAAGAAGTCGATAAAAGAATTGCAGAATTAGGTAAAGAAATTGAAAAAGATTATGAAGGAAAAGAACCACATTTAATTTGTATACTAAAGGGTGGAGCCTTTATTACTTGTGAGTTATCAAAGAATATTGACCTACCTCTTTCTATAGACTTTATGTCAGTATCAAGTTATGGAAATGAAACAAGTTCTTCAGGTAGAGTAAAAATTATTAAAGACCTAGATGATCCTGTTGAAGGTAAAGATGTGTTGATTGTAGAAGATATAATTGATTCTGGAAACACATTAGCGAATTTGTTAGGTTTACTTAAGAATAGGAACCCTAATAGTATTAAAATTTGTACCTTACTTGATAAACCTGATAGAAGAGAAACAGATGTGCATGTAGATTATGTTGGTTTTCAAATCCCAGACAAATTTGTAATTGGTTATGGGCTTGATTATGCACAAAAATACAGAAACTTACCATATATTGGTGTAATTGAAGAGGTATAAGAACTTATAAGTAAAATTAGGAGGGTAAGAAGTGAAAAGTAGATATAGAGGATATGGTTTTTATATAATCCTTCTACTTGTTATTTTTATATTAACTATGTTTTCTAGTAGTATTAATGATAATCAAATAGAAGGTTATAGCAAAGGGAGATTCCTTGAAGATATACAAGATGACTTGGTTGAAACCATTGATATCTATCAAAACCAAGAAGTGCCAACAGGAGAAGTTAAAGTTGTTTTTAAGGATGAAACAATAGCAAACTTTTATATCTCAAATGTTAATGAAATTGAAGAAATTGCTATAAGTTATGGAATTAGTCCAATTATGCATGATGTATCTAGTGGTAGTTGGATAACATATGCAATAGTTGCAGTTGTAATATTTATCATAGTATTTTTCTTGTTTTCTTTTATATCAAACAAGGCCTCGGTTAATGGTAGTAATAATAAGGTTATGAACTTTGGCAAAAGTAGAGCTAAGATGACCACTGATAAGGACAAAAAGGTTGTCTTTGATGATGTTGCAGGTCTTGATGAGGAAAAAGAAGAATTAAGTGAGATTGTAGATTTCTTACGAACACCCAATAAGTATATACAACTAGGAGCAAGAATCCCTAAAGGTGTTTTACTTGAAGGCCCTCCAGGTACAGGAAAGACATTATTGGCAAGAGCAGTTGCTGGTGAAGCAGGAGTTCCATTTTTTAGTATATCAGGTTCTGATTTTGTTGAAATGTTTGTAGGTGTTGGTGCATCTAGAG
>CAZXSM010000083.1:0-7954 GCA_964643255.1 uncultured Lachnospiraceae bacterium | reverse complement strand
TCTATTTATTGATATTATTGAGCCATTTCGCAGGCGTAGAGAAATTGACCGCCTTATTGAGGCAGACCTTAATTTTAAATACAAATAGCAATACAACCTTCAATATAAAATCAAAAAATGAATCCCGTAACTAATTTCTCCTGCATATCCAACAGCTATCACCCTCTTTACCATCCACTACTTCTTTATCATCCCCATTAGTTTCATAAAAACGCTGATGAAGCCAGCGGTACTTTAGAAAACTTCTTTACTCTCTTATGAAAGCAAAAGGGGGTGCCACAAAGCTTATTACCAATAAATATATACATTGACAGGCGAGGTATATACTGATATTATAGTATCTACAATAGCGATTTATATAAGGAGGTTATTGAGTGTCCATTACATCTGACCTAATTCGTGGTCATACCGAAACAATAATCATGGCAAATCTTTATAACAAGGATAGCTATGGCTACGAGATTAATAAAGCAATACAAGAAACCAGTGAAGGACAATATGAGCTAAAGGAAGCTACCCTATACGGAGCTTTTCGAAGGCTCGAAGGTAACGGATACATTATTTCTTACTGGGGAAATGAAACGACCGGAGCACGACGAAGATATTATCACATAACAGACGAGGGGAAAGAATTCTTTGAATCAAGCTGCAAAGAATGGGAGAAGGCCAAGAATTTAATTGATACATTAATTAAAACTGGAGGTAAGGGGAATGAATAAGAGAATTGAAACACATGTAAATGCATTATTTGCAAATACATCAAACGATGTTCATGTTTTGGATATCAAAGAGGAGTTATTAGCCAATCTAAATGAAAAATATGACGATTTAATGATTTCTGGCAAAAATGAGACAGAAGCTTATGCTCTTGTAATCTCAAGTATAGGAGATATTGATAGTCTAATAAATGACTTGGGTCAATCTCCTAGTTATCTGCCACTTGAGATTGAAAAAAACACAATAAAAAGAAGTGTTTTTATTTCAATCGGTGTAGCACTTTATATACTAAGCATAATCCCAATCATTTGGTTTAGTCAAACTAATATACCCGAATTAGGATTAGTGATTTTAATATTAATATGTGCAATCGCTTCAGGCTTTGTAGCATTTGGCAATAGCATAAGTAAAAATAGGTATACCAAAGCAAATAATACTTTTGTTGAAGAATTCAAAGAAATGGTTTCTGTTAATAATGAACGGAATAAGCTAAAGGGTGCTCTCTCATCTTCTATGTGGTCCCTTGTCGTCGTACTTTATTTTCTACTTAGTTTCTTTACGAATTGGTGGCACATCACTTGGATTATTTTCCTTGTGGGAGCTTGTGTACAGTTAGTGATTTTGTATGTGTTTTCAGATGCTTTAAAGAAGAAGCGTCTCTGGCATGGAATATTATGGGTTGCAACAATTATAGTATATTTTATTATTAGCTTTAGCTTAAATGCTTGGGCTTGGTCCTGGACAATGTTTTTGATGGCCGTCGCTATAGAACAAATTATTCGCTTATTAATAATATGGAAAAGTGCAGAATAATATAATCGTCATGAAAGGAAGTGCAATTATGAAGAAAGGCTTTATAATATCTGCAATTGCCTTATGGACGATTGTTGTTATAGCAATTATATTCTTTGCTATATTTATATCAAATGGGAGGGTCAACCAGATGACAATATCATCAGAATCTCTACTTAAAAACGAAGAAATCTCACTTGGTAATACCGAGAATATTACTATAGAAGCCACAAGACAAAGTATTCAGCTTCATAAAACTGATGGTAATAAGATTAAGGTCAGCCAGTATGGTAGCTCAGATACAAATAACGAAGAATTATTTCTAGTTTCAACCTCAAGTGATGGTATTCATATTTACATCAAAAAAGAATTTCAATTAAAGATATTTAACTTTGTAGAAGTATATAGAGAAAGGCTTGTAGTTGAAATACCAGAAAGCTTCAGTGGTAATCTAGATGTATCTGCTTCATCAGGTAGTATAAAGGTCGAGGATGAATTCACATTAAAAGATACAAGTTTTCATACTTCATCCGGTAGCACACATATTCTGAACAATATAACTGCAGACACACTTAAACTTAAATCCTCATCAGGATCAATAAAGCTCGATGGCTTTGTAACTGCAAATGATGTATCAGCCAAGACCACATCAGGTAGTATAAGGTCCAATATGGATATGAAGGTAGATGGTAACATAGAACTTAATGCTAGCTCAGGTTCCATCCATTTAGATAAAGAGATTACAGCTAAGGAGTTATATGCAACCACTAGTTCCGGAGGAATACGTCTAGAAAATGTATCTGTTGAAGAATATGACCTACAAAGTACATCAGGTTCAATTAAGGTTAATAGTATTTCAGGAGGAGGCAGTGTAAAGGCATCATCAGGTGGAATTAATCTTGCACTTGCTAACCCTAATGGTGATATATATATCAATACTTCCTCAGGCTCAATAAGGCTAGCGCTTGAACCATCATTGCAATTCAACTTAACAGCTCAGACTAGTTCAGGTGGTATTAAAACTAATTTTGCTACCCAAAAGAACGAAAAGGGCAACTATGCAACTGCAAATATCGGTGATAACCCTACTGTAGCTATAACTGCAAACGCAAGCTCCGGAGGAATTAGAATAGAAAATTAAGATTAAATCCATACAGATATACCCCGGCCAATGGTCGGGGTATATTATTTGAATAACTATATATCATCCAGTGCTTTTACAGCTAATGACGGCATAAACCAATCTAAAGATAACATAGAATCGACTTTTCAATCCAATAAGAGAATATTGTGTCAGGGCAGAGCTTTTCATATTCCTTCATCTTAATGTACATATCCAGTCCGTCTGAAACGTCATGCCATAAATCAGCAAACACAAAGTCATAGCCCTCTTTGGCCATGTGCTTTTTGGAATATTCAAAAGCGTCATCCTTAACAATCTTTATTTTACTTCCATTCCTAAACTGAGGAAAAATATAGTTCTTAAAAATGCTAATAACATCTTCGTTCTGCTCAACTACTGTAACAGTGGAAACATCATTTTTCTCTGACACCATATAGGCAAAATAACCGAGACCTAGACCAAAGGTCAATACTTTACCCCTTGCATTCTCTATAGGCTCCTTCATGGTTTCCACTTCATTTGGTGTTATACTCATCCATATCCTTCCGTCCTCACGAAGTGCAGGATAAGTAAACTCCTTGTTAAAAAATCCTATCTTCGGAATAATTCTTCCATCATCCTTACCTTCCAAATCATTAAAAACAAAAGCCTCATATGGCTTATAAGAAATGTTCTTTAATTCGCTTGTTCCAATAATCGTATCGGGAATCACAATATTACTGTAGTAATTATCACAATAATATTCCTCAGGATTAAGCTGATGAACCATAGGAAGAAAATACAGATTAAAAAGCTCTTTATCCTTAGCATTATTATCGATATCGAGTCCACATGCAGCCGCAAGCAGCAAGGTAAACGTGTACTCTCTTGTTACCTGACACTCGTCTACAATCTCATCTACCAATTCTTTTTGTATAAAATCAGAAGCATTGTTAAGATAATTACCAAGCATCTTCAACACTTTAAAATTATATTCTTCTATCCTATCTGATCCTGTCACCTATTGCTCCTTCCAGGGGACGCTTCCGCTGTCTTATTACTAACTTGCAAAAATATTAGGAATTAACTCTATTTTTTCAAAAGTCTTTCTATATCACTTGCTGCCATAGGCTTATAAAAATAGTAGCCCTGTATGATACCACACCCATTATCCTTGAGATAATCATATTGTTCTTCTGTTTCAACTCCTTCGGCTAGTACATCAATTTTAAGATTTTCGGAAATTTGAATAATACTTTTTATTATTGCCATATCTTTTTCTGAGCCAGAAGATATTCCCCGAACAAAGTCAATATCAATTTTTAACAAGTCAATAGGGAAGGTCTTGAGCCGAGTCAAGGATGAAAACCCTGTACCAAAGTCATCAATCGATACTGATATACCAAGTTCCTTAAGCTCCTTAACCCGTTCTAGTACATGAGTATCCTCATTAAATGCAATGCTTTCAGTAATCTCAACCTGTATGTTACTAATATTTACACCAGTATCCTTAATTATTTTACTGAACTTATCAACAATATCATTATCTCTCAATTGCTCCAGCGATAAATTCACTGACATTGTAAGGTTTTTATGATATAGTTTCTGAAAGATTTGAAGCTGTTCACATGCTGTTTGCAAAACCCATAAACCAATAGGCATAATCATACCTGTCTGTTCAGCCATCGGAATAAATACATTTGGTGTAACAATCCCATATTCATCATTATTCCATCTTAGAAGTGCCTCTAATCCGATTATTTCCTTTGTATCTGCTTTTACCTGCGGTTGAAAATGTAGAAAGAATTCATTTTTTTCAAGTGCCCTATATAAATTATTAGTTAGTTTCATTTTCTTAGTAGTATCATTCTTTATGTCAGTAGAACAATAAATGCACTTATTCTTTCCTTGATTCTTTGCCAAATACATGGCAATATCCGCGTTCTTAATCAAGGTTTCACTATCTAAACCATCAGTTGGATAGACAGATACACCAAGACTGGTCGTTACAAAATGTTCTTTTTCTTGAACTAAAATAGGATTTTTAAATTCATTCATTATTTTGTCGGTTATTTCATAGAGCTCATCTATACTATCTAGATTCGATATCATAATCAGAAACTCATCTCCACCAAATCTTGCAATAGCATCTCCTGGCCTTATACATGAAGAAAGCCTTCCAGAAATTTGTTGTAATACTATATCCCCAGTCGAGTGCCCCATTGTATCATTTATTGCCTTAAATGAATCCATGTCAGCAAATATAATACCTAGCATTTTACCGCTTTTATTTGCAATATTTATTGTTCTATTCAGGTTATCTATAAACCAATCCTTATTATGAATACCAGTAAGCGAATCATAATAAGCCATATAATATAACTTCTTCTCTGATTCCTCTAGATTTAATCTCTGATTATCAATTTTTAAAATATTAGCAGCTGTTTTCTTTTTATAATCAAAAACAAGAATAACAATTAAGACTGCGGCTATATAAGATATTGTTCCAGGTAATGGTGAGGTTGACCCATTTCTAATAATAAAGCTTATTGAACTGATTATACTCACAATATTAAGCAGTATAGCTGCAAAATATCCTAGGATATTCTCTTTTAATACCAGATATATTGCGATGATCATTTGAAGTTGTGTTACTATTCCCAAAACTGTTGGTAATTGTATTATTTCTGTGCTTGATTTAATTCTCCCTGATGATAAAACAATCTGAACAAAGGCAAGGAGCATATATATAATTACACTAAGAAATATTCGAAAATAGCTACCCATTTTGCCGATAGGCTCAGATATAATAAAGTTATAATCCTTTATGGTCCGATAAATTGTAATAATCGGAATCATCAGTATAATTGGGGCTATTTGAGGAAGCATTGCAAATGTGTTGCCTAATAGTATATCCGTCAATGATGCGATTATTAACGTGGCTGTAAAAGATAATAATAATGCTCGTGCCTGCTTTTTGGTGTTTCTGTCTGATGACTTTAAATCCCATAACAGGATAAGCACTAAGCCAATGACAGTATATCCGACATAGTAAATCGTAAATATCCAATCCCATAAATTATAATCAGCAATACCGGCCACATTAACCCATCCGAAATCAGTCTGAATCAACTGATACGTGTTTGGGTTAAGCCCATTGGGAATAGCAAATGCCAGTACTGATATAACCGCAGGAAGATACAGAATTATGTATAGCCATCTCTTTTTCAACAGAGTTATATAGCCTGTAAATATTAATATGAAATGTAGAATAATAGCATATGCTGTTCCCCATCCCACTGCAGAAACACGTCTCCATAATTCGCATGTCTCTACATCCGGTGCAATATTGGCAATGCCTAGTCCAGCCGACCAAAAATTTACAGATATAATCAAAGCTAAGAAGCATCGGCTAATCGATGCTTTGTAATTGCTCTTTATTGCCAATATCGCTATAATCAGTGATATAATACATACAGAAAAAAATAAAATAGAAAAAAAAGCCGAATAAGTCATATTTATGCTCCTTTATCATAATAATAGCATTTTTATTCTAAAAAGCAAATTCAAAATAGTCCAATATTACTACAATATAAAATACATTATTTGTTGTTATGGATATGTGATAACATTACAGATAATCATATTTAATTCTTATACGATATATCTATACTTATTAACCGCTAATATTTTATCTATTTGGCATATAAATTTATGGCTATAATTACATAATTTAATATGAAGGGACTTGATTATATGAAAAACACAATACTATTTTTATCATTATTAATAATTGTATTATTTGGCTTAAGTGGTTGTAGTCCTACAAGCAAATCATCTGGAGCGGCTCATAAAATTTCCACAGAAGAAGCCAAAGAAATGATGGATAGTGATGACTCAATCATTATCCTAGATGTACGAACTCAGGAAGAATATGATACAGACCACATCCCAGGAGCCATACTTATTCCTTATACTGAAATTACTAAAACTGTTGATGAGTTAATACCTGACCATTCCTCTACAATCTTACTATATTGTAGAAGCGGCCGAAGAAGCTCAATAGCAGCCTCCGATCTTGTTGATCTCGGATACTCCAATGTTTATGATTTCGGCGGTATCAGTGATTGGGAATATGAAGTATATGTTCCATAAGACATGGGGACGTTTCGTCTTGTTTCTTGCTTCAAAATAAGACAGAGGGGGGTATATCAATTTGATATACCCCCTTGTCCTATTTACACAACATAATCAACTAAGTATTTACTTCGATTAGGAAGTCTAAGTTTCTTTAAAGCTTTTGCTTCAATCTGGCGAATTCGTTCTCGAGTTAGGCCATAATAGTTACCAACCTGCTCTAGTGTATGCTGTTCCCTATTATTAAGGCCGAAACGCATCTCCAGGATTTTTTGCTCACGTTCATTTAATGTCTGCAATTGCTTATTAATTTCTATTTGTAAAGAATTCTCTTCTGCGCTTTCCTCTGGAGAAACCGTATTGGTAGCTTCAACAAAATCTCCCAAGTAAGAATTTCCATCATCTCCAATAGGTGTTTCCAGAGAAATCGGATGGGATGCAATTTGAAATGCACGCGTGGCATTATCTTCCGATATTCCTAGTTCTTCTGCTATACGTTTAATATCAGGTTGCATGTCACCTTCCCTTGTCATGTCTTGAGCAATTCTCTTTACCTTACGAACGATATCACCCATATGAACCGGAATTCGAATTATACGATCTTGGTCATCTATGCACCTTGTGATTGCCTGTCTAATCCACCATGTGGCATAGGTTGAAAAACGAAATCCCTTATCATATTCATATTTATCAACAGCCTTTATCAGTCCCAAGTTCCCCTCTTGGATTAAATCTAGAAAAGATAAGGAGTGAGTTTTTACATATTTTTTTGCAATACTAATTACAAGGCGAAGATTTGAGCAAATTAAAATATCTTTTGCTTCCTGATCTCCATCCTCTATTCTTTTTGCTAATTCAATTTCTTCTTCTGCCTTCAAGAGAGGAGCTTTTGACGCGGCAACCAAATAATCTCTCACCGAATCTAATCCATTTGGTAAAGTTACCTGTACTTTCTTTTCCTCTTTTTCTATCGATAATAACTTATTATCTAATTTATTGTATTCCAATAATATCTCCCTTCTATAGCAGGTCTACTAGTGAAAAGTCGAATTAAAAACTGCCCCATATTCTCAAGGCAATAATTGTGTCTAAAGAATAATATTAGGGCCAACTACATTATACCATATAATCAAGCAAAATGCAAAATTCGACATTGACACGTTTATATTGGAGCCTCATAGAGGCACTAACTTCTAACGGGAAGAA
>CAZXSM010000082.1:5905-7993 GCA_964643255.1 uncultured Lachnospiraceae bacterium | reverse complement strand
AATAAATTATATTCATAAGTTGGGGCTGCAATTATTATTCCTGCAGATTTAAATACATTTGCTATAACTGCACTATCACTTTCATAAGGCATTTCTAATACATTAGCCTTTATACCTTCTCTTTCTAATATCTCTTTTACATGGTTTACTGCTCTTTCTGTCATTCCGTACATAGAACCCCATAGAATACATATTTCATTCTTTCCAAAACCTTGTGAGTACTTGTTAAAACGGCCATAGTCATCAATAATTTTCTCTGGGTTTTCTCTATATACTGGGCCGTGGCCAGGAGCAATAATATTAATATCTAATTCTTTGGTTTTATCTATAGCTTTTATAATAGCTCCTCTAAATGTGTTCATTACATTTGAGTAATATCTAATACCTTCATCTTCAAATAATTGGACTTCTTCTTCTGTTAGCTCATCATCAAAGTAATGGTCCTTTATCATTCCAAAAGCCCCATACATATCACAAGAAAATAGAACTTTACTTTCTTCTTCATAGGTTAACATAGTGTCAGGCCAATGGACATTAGGCACAGGATAAAAACTTAGTACCTTACCATTTCCTAAGTCTAGTTTGTCCCCTTCTTTTACCACCCTAATATCTATGTCGTCATCATAGAAGGAATGTACAAGCTTGGCTGCCTTATCTGTACAAATAATTGTAAAATCATCATTAATGTTTTTAAAGTCTTTTATCCATCCAGAGTGGTCTGGCTCCATATGATTAACAATTAAATAATCGATGGCTTTTGGATCTATATCATTTTTCTCAAGATGTTCATATAAGGTGTCTGATACTCCGTCCCACCCTATAACTCCATCAATTATAGCTGTTTTGTCGCCTTTTACTATATAGGAGTTTAATGTTACTCCATTAGCGATATCCCATATTCCTTCAAAAAGTATATCACTTACATTCATTGAAAACATATCTATATCTTTAGTAATTTTAACTCTCTTCATTTGTCTTCCTCCTATTATTTATTTTTACGTGCCAAAGATAATCCGCCAAACCCACTTATTATAGCTATATAAAAACCAAAGTCATAAGCCCAACCAGTGTTCATCACTTCATAAATTCTTATATTCCCATTAAGCAAGCCTCTTATAAGAGCAAGCGGGGCTGTCCAACCATGCCATATACCCCAGAAAAATCCTGCTGGGTTTGAAGATGTGTATGTTCCATCACCAGGCATACATCCTGTTAAAAGCATAGCACTAACAGCAATTGCAATAACAAATAATACTTTCTTCTTTTTCATTATCAAAACTCCTTTATAAATATTTTTATATAATAATATTACATAATTTCTTTAAAAAGACATAGTTTAAAAATAATGTTCATTTATAGTATATAATTCACTCACTATATTATCAAGCAAATTTCGTCTTTAAGTCACTATATATTGTGGTCAATTGATCTTATTTCTACTCTGAACCACACCAGGATAAAAATATGACGAAGTTTATTTGGTCTTGATTGACCTAAACTTCGTCATTATATTTTTACATTTCAAAGTATGTTTTCACCTATTTCTTTTACATGGTTACTTATTTCAGTATACTTTTCCACATCTTCTTGACGATTTAAGTAATCTGCCCTTAGACCTTTACACACTCCATTTATGCCAACTTGCTTTGTGGAAAAATCAAGTATCTTGGTCATATGTTCATATACAGTGCCACTTCCGCCATCAGCATAAGTGTAGACTTCATCTAGAAAATCAAAATCTCCTGTTTCTTTGACGTATTCTACAATTGTAGAAACTAGCCACAAAGCATCATCAGAACAGGCTTGGTCGGCACTATGTATTATTTCATCTTTTTCTGGTTTAGGGATAACTGTTGGGGATTCAAATGGCTTTTTCTCAATGGTTTCATCAAACCATTCAGGCTCAAACAAATGAATTCCATAACCTTCTGATACTAAAGCCCTAAGGAGCTCTATGATACGCTGCTTACATTTGTCAGGATTAGAATGAATTACAGTCATAGCATCTTGGGCTGTATCACGATAACCTAATCCAGTTCTGCCTCCTACTTCTATAAATGAGGCAAATCTAGAAAACATAATATTAAT
>CAZXSM010000082.1:0-5805 GCA_964643255.1 uncultured Lachnospiraceae bacterium | reverse complement strand
AATATTAATCTAATTTCTTGGCCAGCTTCTAGGACTATTTTTTTATGTAAAGAACCACAATGGTTGCCACCTTTTTGAAAGCTCTTGCTACAATATCCATTTTCAAGGGCAAGAGGATTGGTTTCAGTTCTGTAAAGACCTATAAATTCATCTCTTAAACAGTCAAAGCTATCAGGGGTGAAATTAGAAGTAAAATATTGATAGCCATCCTCTTCATAAAACAAATAATGTTCTATTATCCCATCTTTATATGAGGAGCCTGCAGCATAGTTGCTCATTTGGAAGTTTTGATTGTCCATATCAATATGATGATAAGAAAATTCCAAATATGAAAATATACTTAATTCCCTTCTAGTTTTTCCTGTGTTTTTAAGTTTAACATCCCAGATTTCCACTGGGTCATCTATTGGAATAAACAGAGTTTGCTGGGCCTCTATATCATTATAGTTACATAAATATTTACTGTAAGAGAGTCCGTGACAACATTTATAGCTTGCTTCTTCTAAAGACTTGCCTACAGGTTGCCATGAAATACTCCAATAATCTTCTGTTTCATCATCTCTTAAGTAAACATAGTGACCTGGCCTATCCATTGGTATACTATTAGCTCTAAATCTAGTTATCCTGTGATACTGAGGTGATTTATAGAATATGTAGCCTCCAGCGGTATGATTTACTACTGCACACATATCCTTTACTCCTAGATAATTAGTCCAAGATGTTGGCAAATCAACTTTATCAATCACATATTCTCGCTTATCGTTATCAAAATGTCCATACTTCATACACTTACAATCCCCCTATATTACATATTTATAATTTAATTATACTTGAAGAAAATTAATATTGCATTGTTATAAATGTGGATATTTGTATTTTATTGCTGAATAAGTATATTATGAGAATCCAGTAAAAAAGACTGACAAAGTCAGTCTTTTTTATATTATATGAAGTTAACTTCACTAGAGTTTGATTTTGCTTCTGGATAGAACGTCCTGTTTTATCTTCTTTCTCTTGTACTAATACTAGTAATTTATGCCTCGGCTAATTTTTCATCCTTTGGTAATGAAAGAAGAATTACAAGTCCAATTATAAACAATGGAAGAATTGCAAAAATACTGTACTTAGCGTCACCTGATATCTCAGTTACTAATGACATAAGAGTTGGCCCTAAAATTGCTGCAAACTTTCCAAAAACATTATAAAAACCAAAGAATTCATTTGAACGTTCTTTAGGTATTATTTTTCCATAATATGATCTACTTAGTGCTTGAACCCCACCTTGGGCAGAACCTATAAGGGCAGCTAGTACAAATACATGCCAAACCTCTGATATAGAAACCGCTAACAAACACACGACAATATATGTAACAATTCCAAAGCTAATCATAGCCCTTGCAGAATATTTCTTAGCTAACCTACCATAAGCTAGAGCACATGGAAAGGCTATTACTTGAACCAAAAGTAATATAGCTAACATCATAAGTACACTAATTCCAGTTTCTCCAAAAGCTTCAGATGCATAAGGAACTACCATTTTTATAATAGTACCTACCCCGTCTATATAGAAAAAGTATGCAATCAAAAACAGGAAGACTATTTTATAGTTTTTAATTTCTTTAAATGTTGTTCCTAGTCTTTTAAAACTATTATAAATTGGCCTTGGTTCTGGCTCAATATAATGCTTTTGTTCAACGTTTTTAAGCATTGGTATTGTAAAGAGGGCCCACCATAAAACTGTTATAATGAAACCAGCTTGATAACCTATGGCCTTATCCATTCCTAAAACGTATACAAATACAAGACTAATGCCAAATGGAATAATACTTGCTATGTAGCCATAAGCAAATCCACTTGAAGATACCCTATCCATACGATCATTAGTTGTTACATCAACTAAAAATGAATCATAAAAAATATTTGCTCCGGAAAAACCAATAGCTGATAGTATATAAAACAAAATCAACAATTGCCAATTCCCATTTGCTGGATTAACAAAAGCAAGTGAAAAGGTACTTAACATACCCACGATTGCAAAAAAAGTAAAGAACCTCTTTTTCTTATCTTTGTAATCTGCCACTGTTCCTAAAATAGGACTTAGCAGTGCAATAATAATACTTGCTAATGAATTAAAGTAGCCCAGGTCCATACTACTTTCTACGTTAGTAAACATACCAAAAACAATAGGTAAAAATGCTGTAGTAACGGCCATAGAATATGCTGAATTACCGCAGTCATACATAATCCATGATTTTTCTTCCCTCGTTAGTTTCATTATTAAACCCTCCTAATATAATAGATTATAATACTTATTATAAGACGACATAATTACTCATCTCATCCTGCAATTATAATGTACCACACTTTTGCAAGGTCTTGGTAAATATTTGTTAAATTAATCATTATTAATATGTTTTAAGTAAAGTAACAATAGCTAAGTGAATACTTTGCAGCTAGTAATATGGCTTCTACCATACTCACTTCACTAGCTATCCCTCTTCCTGCTATATCCATCGCTGTACCATGATCAACAGATGTTCTAAGAATAGGCATACCACCTGTAATTGCAATGGTTCTTTCAAAATCCAGTGTTTTAGTTGCTATATGGCCTTGGTCATGGTAAAGGGATAAGACGCTATTATATCGGCCTTGAAGTGCCAAATGAAACACAGAGTCTGCTCCTATTGGACCAACTACGTCATATCCTTCTTCTTGAAGCTTCTCTACTGCAGGAATTATCTCATTAACTTCTTCCCAGCCAAACAAACCATTTTCACCACTATGGGGATTAAGTCCAGCAATAGCCATAGTGCCATCTTCTACACCTAAGGTGTTTAGGACGTCCTTACATCTTTTTACATAATCAATAATTCTGTCTTTGGTTACAAAATCACAAGCTTGTCTTAGTGATACATGACGAGATAAGAAAAACACTCTCAAGTTACGAACTTCAAACATTGTAAGAGGGTCTTGTGTATTAGTTAAAGCACCAAATATTTCTGTATGACCAATATAAGGAACTCCTCCAGCCTTTAAGGATTCTTTGTTTATAGGAGTAGTGGCAACCGCTGCTACATCACCTTTATTTGCAAGGTCAATGCTCTTGGCAATATAGTCATATGCGGCTTTTCCGCACATTCCACTAACTTTACCAATTTCAAACTTATCCATATCTATATTATGTAAATCTATAAGATTTATAAGGCCTTTATCATATATGCCTTCACTTGGATGATTGATTACATTAACCTTAAGTGGTGTCTTAGTTATAGAAATTGCATTATCAATTATCTTCTTGTCTCCAATAACAATCGTATGTGCAGAATTATAGACTTCTTCGTTAGCTAAGGCCTTTACTACAATCTCAGGTCCAATTCCAGCAGGATCACCCATGGGAATTGCTATTAATGGTTTCATTATGATAGACTTCCTTTCCTTATCTTGATACTCTCAACCACTCACTATGAGTATACTAACTTCTCATAACAAATTTTGTTTTAATCATCAGCCCTCTGACTCAACATCCCATCAATTATTATATAAACTTTATCACAAAATTCTAGCATTCTCTCATCATGGGTAACCATAATAGTTGCAGTCTTTTGGTCTTTAGTTTCTTTTGCTAAAAGCTTTACAACCTCATAGGCTCTGTTTGTATCTAAACTGGCAGTTGGTTCATCAGCAAAGATAACCTTAGGCTTGTGATACAAGGCCTTAGCAATTGCACAGCGCTGTCTCTCACCACCTGATAATTCACTAGGGTATTTGTCTTTAAGTTTTTCTACATCAAGCTTGTCGAAAAGTTCTTCCATCCATTCTTCATTGACTTTGCTTTTAGTAATTTTATTATGTAAAATCATCTGTTCTCTAATATTTAAAAAAGGAATTAAGTTGGATGCTTGTAAGATAAAACCAATTTTTTCTAAACGAATTCTTGATTTTTCCTTTATATCTAAATCACTAAATGGCTTACCATTTAGATACACTCTTCCTGTGGTTGGTTTTTGTAGCCCACCTAGAATTGTTAAAAAGGTTGATTTTCCTGAACCTGATGGACCCATAATGCCAATTAGCTCACCTTCATAGGCAGTAAAGTTTGTTTCCTTTAGGGCATTAATAACATTATCACCTTGTAAGAAGTCTTTGGTTACATCAGTCATTTCTATTAATTGTTTCATATTAACCTCCTATCCTATGGCCTCTAAAGGATCTATTTTCAATACTGCATTTACTGAGAATAATGCTCCAAGTAGAGCAAATATAATAAATGCTGCTGTTATTACTGCATAGAACAAAACATTTACTGCAAATGGGATTATATCAGCTAAGAATATTCCAGATAATGCTGTTAGTCCTAGTCCAATTATAATTCCAAATCCTACAAGTAATAAAGTTTGAATAATAACAGATGCTCCAATATATCCATTGGATATTCCTTGAGCTTTCATTACACCAAACATACTGGTTTTTTGAATTGTTAGTACGTAGATAAATATACCAAGTACAAAAGCCGTTATTAGTATTAGGAATATAATCATAATTGAAAATGTTAATACTTGAGCCATATAACCTGGTAATGTTGATATGTATTCATCAGTTGTATAACTAATCAAGTCATCTGCTATATTATCAAGTTCACCCTTAACAACAATGCCGCTAAATAAATCTGGTGTGTTTTCCGAACCATAACGGTAAACCTGCCATGTATCTAAACTCATGAAAATTACTGGTGCAGTTTGATATGTAGTATCTGAAGAAAAGCCAATTATCTCATATTGCTGGTCACTTCCTGTGACTCCAAGGAGACTCCCAATCTCATAACCTTCCTTTTTAAGTTCTTCATCAACTATAACTTTATTGCCTTCTAAGGTAAGGTTTTCATGTTCAGCTGGTTTAATAAAGCTATCATTGTCGATTCCAAAGAAATATACATCTACTCTAGATTCAAGTAAATCTTCTGCTAAAGGATTATTTATTACTGCTGGAAATAATCCTAGTTTTGTCTTGTCGCCACTTACATCAACTCCATCATAATTTTCTTGAGTCATATAGGACATCATCATACTATCGTTGGAATCAACTGTTAAAACAATTTGGTCTGAGTTCCACTGTTCAATAGCGTTAGTGTATGAAGAAGCAAGTCCATTAGCTAGGGATGTTAGAAAATATACTAAATAGCTAATAAGAGCAACTACTGCAATAATTAAGGCAAATTTCGTTTTGGAATATTTTATTTCTTTTAATGCTAAAAACATATGCTATCCCCCTTATCTTTCGTTTTTTTCTAGTAGTTTTTCAATATCTTTGGCTATCTTCTCAGGTTTTACCCTAGGTGAATAGCGTTTTATAACTCGCCCTTCTTGATCAACTAAAAACTTAGTGAAATTCCATTTAATCTTTTGATTTATAAAGCCTTTCTCATGCCTTTTTAGGTAAGTATACAAGATAGATTCATCTCTTCCATTAACATTTACTTTCTGAAACCTTGGAAATGATGTTTCAAACTCGCTAACACAAAATTCATCAATCTCATCAATGGTTCCCGGTGCCTGGTTAGCAAACTGATTACTTGGGAAATCAAGTACTTCAAATCCCCTATCATGATACTTGTCATAAAGGGCTTGTAAGCTCTCATACTGAGGGGTAAAAATGCATTCTGTTGCTGTATTGACAATTAATAAAACTTTACCTCTAAACTGTTCAAATTCCACAACATTATTATTAATATCTTCAACTCTTATTTCATATAAACCCATATATTAACCTCCTCTTTTGTGCATTTGTCTGCATAGTACATATCATCAT
>CAZXSM010000081.1:6928-8785 GCA_964643255.1 uncultured Lachnospiraceae bacterium | reverse complement strand
ATTAAGATGTTTGCATTGTTCCACCTTGTATTTCTTCTACAATACTTTCTACTTTTTTTGTTGCCTCTTTAGATTCTTCTGCTAATTTACGTATTTCGCTAGCAACTACTCTTTAGTCTTTTTAGACTTGTTAATGTTCTTTAGTAGCCCCATGGCCTTCCTTTCCTACTTTAACAACCACTGTATAGATGGCTCTAAAAACTTATTCCAGAAAGCCCAATCATGTATGCCTGGAGTTTCTACGTACTCTACTTCAACTTCCTCTTCTTTTAAGAAATTATAAAACAATCTATTTTCTTCTATTAGGAAGTCCTCTGTTCCACAAGCCATATAAATAGGGGGTATTTCCTTGCCTTCTCTTTTTAACTTATGTATTAAGTGTTCTGGATTATTATCACTTTCTACTAACTTATCTAAATCTCCAAATACAGATTCGTAATAGTCATAATCAGCTATATCATCAGTGTAGTCCTCTTTTATATTTTTAATATTATGAATAATAAGAGCCGAAGATAAACCTACTAGCTTGCTGAAAGTGTTAGGGAAATAAAGTCCTGTATGAATTGCACCAAATCCACCCATTGACAGACCACCTATAAAAGTATCTTCTTTCTTATCAGAAAAGCCAAAAGTTTTATTCATATATTCAACTAATTCTTTCCCTACATATTGGCAATATTCTCTTCCCCTACCTTTTGCATCAAGATAAAAACTGTTATCACCTGAAGGCATAACTACTGCAAGATTATATTTTGACGCCATTTCCTGAACATTAGTCCCAGTAATCCAATCATTACTTGATCCTGAATAACCATGTAGTAAATATAAGGTCTTCATGTTACGATTATAATGTTCATTTCCTTGAATCATGTCTGGTAATAAATCATTAGGTATTATCACATTGACATTCATTTGTTTTGTTAGACATTTTGAATAAAAATCCGTTTTAAATATAGCCATTAACTTCCTCCTACTACTTTAATAAATTGTTTTTTTATAAATAGATAAATGGTTCCTTAGAGTTGATAAATCCAACATCTATATCACCTACGATATCCTTAATCCATGAAACTAAATGCTTCATACCCATTTCTTCACTGCACTGATGTCCAAGAACTATCATGCCTTTATTTAGTCCTAGTTGTGCAGCGTCTCTTACATAAGCACTAGTTGTCCATTCAGTTATTTCTCCACATATTATTAGGTCTAGTTGGTTTTCATGCATTATTTCCATAGGCATTTCTTCCCTACCAAAACCTAAGCTTCCACCGCCTACAAGTACACCTACACGCTCTACCTGAATTTGGGGATCTCCCACAACTTGAATAACATCCATATCAAGTTTATCTTTAAAAAAATAACTTAGTTGTTCCATACTTGTTTTTGGAATCTGATAGCATACTCCAAAGTTTTTAAAACTTTCAGGGTTTTCAATTTTGTATTGGCCCCAATCAAATTCTAAATCAAATCCACTATAAATAAGATCTTGGTCTCCAGCATGCATATGGTCATGAAATCTCCAAATTGCAATCTTATTGTCTTCAATCAATTCCTTTTTCTTAAGATAAACTGGGTCATCCTCTAGCCAATCTGTAGTATCTTTCCCAGTAAACCAAGTAGGTTCATGGGTAATAATTAAATTTGCCCCTATATTGATTGCTTCTTTTATAACATCTACAGTAGCCATAAATGTAGTTGCAATTTTAGTAACTTCCATATCATAACTTCCTGTCATCAAGTGATCACAGGTCTTATCTGCTGGTAAAGGTTCCATTCCAGTTTTTTTGATTATCTTATCAACTACTTCTTTTACTGTCATATTTTGTCTCCTTATAATAACCATGTGAATTAGCTAAT
>CAZXSM010000081.1:0-6828 GCA_964643255.1 uncultured Lachnospiraceae bacterium | reverse complement strand
CTAATCCATTCCTCCACATCTATTGGCTGTCCTTTATCATCTGTACCAGTAATCTCAAATTGATAAGTATTTAGGTCTGCTTTTAAAGTTGCAGTGAATCCTTTGTTTGACCATTGAAGCTCTAATATGTTTGGATTTGAATCAATTACTTGTAAGTTTCCATCGTAACCAAAAGCAGGGAATTGATTTCTGAATCTTATCAATTTTATTTGGTCTTTTACAAGATCCTTTGTTAAAGCCTCTTTTATCTCTTCTATAGTTAGATTAGTTCTATTAATTTCTTTATGACCACCAGGACCTGCTTTTTCTACTGCATCATAATCATTAGTTCCTGCTAATAAATCAAGGTACCATATTTGTGGCTTTCCTGGCATAAACATTTGTATTGCTCTTGATAATAATAGCTTTTCATCACTTTCCCCTAAAGCACTATAGTATGTTGAGTTAACTTGATAATACATGTTTTTCTTGCCGTGTAAGTCTTTTACATGACCACCTCTATCAATAACTGTTTCTATTAAGCTATCAATTTTTTCGTCAGGCAATAATCCTTTTAAGTCTAAAAGTGGTATACCATCATGGCAACCTAACATATTAACAAGATTCATATCTTTCTCTTTTATATCTTCTATCCATTTAATTATATATTCATTATTGTTTCTTTCTAATGCATCTATAATTAAGCCTGGTAAGAAGAAATCATAAATCATAAAGCCTTTATCAGACAGTTCTTCATGAATTTTCTCTTCATATTTTGAATGTATTTCAGGAAGAAGGGTCAGATTATATTGATCTGCTATTTCCTTTACCTTTGCAAGAATGTCCCATGTTCCTGGAACATTAAAGAAGTTTTCCTCTCCAACTTCCTTAGAAACGTATGCAAAAGCGTCAAGTCTAACAATACTAGCTCCATATTCATTTAATTTCTTTAGGGTATCTTTATAATATTCCCAAACTAGAGGAGACTTTACATTAAGGTCTACCTGACCTAAATACTCTCTGTTAGACTCTAATATCTCTACAATCCTATCTCTATAGTTTTCATACTCACCAAAATTAATTTCTTTAGGTTCTTTTCCTTCATCTATTGACTCATTTACTAGTTCTGCTAGTTTATCAGCCAATAAATATTGGATATCTAACTCTTTCATTAACTGCTGAGTAGTTACTTTATAATATTTTACTTCTTGATAAAAGGTGTTCCAATATGGAACTTCTTCTCCATCTGGCATACGTACATTAAGTATTGGAAGTCCAGGCTTTCTAAAAAACATCTTTTGGATTAATTCTTCATCAGGCATAATATAACCTTCATCAGTCATTTCTCCATGACCTTCCCAGAATTCATTCCAATCTATAAAGAAGTCTTTATACTTTGATTCTTTACCGTTTTTGACAATGTCTTGGAATTGTTTTGATAATACAGAACAATGATTAAGTACAAAGTCAAACTTTAAATCAATCTTCATTTTTTCCAAAGCTTTTAGGTCTTCTTTTGATGCAAATGTATTATTTAATTCATAATCAATTACTGAAAATCCTCTGTCTAAGTCTGTATTAAAAACACTTGGCAATATATAAAAAGATCCAAATATATTATCAAACTCAGGCATTTGTAATACTTTAACTATATCTCCAAGGCTTCCTCCCATACTGTCTGGATAGGCATTAAGCATTGGGCTATAATTCAACCTTAATTGTTCTTGTTTTTTATTCATTACAACTCCTCCTTAAAAGTCTTCTTGATTCATTGTCTCGAGGTAACCACTATAGTCTAGTATTTCACCTTTTTTAGTAACAATTATTTTTGATTTGCTTGCTTGACTATGAAGTAACTCCTGCTCTATAGCAAGTACTGTCTGAGTAAAAGGACTGTCTACTCCTCCATCCCTATTACGGCTTTTTCTATGCTCTAAAGTTTCCTTAGGAGTACTATTTAAAAATATAGGTATATCTACACCTAGTAAATTATCATTATTGCCATGAGTCCATTCAACAATCATTATGTTTTTGTCCCTGAAATCTATCAAATCATACCATAATTCAGTATCTGTTCGTCCCATTCTTTTCAAATGAATATAATCTGATCCATTCTTGAATTGGGAAACAATACTATTTAACTCATCAAAATTAGTCTCATTTGAACTTCCTAGGTAATTTTTAAGTCCATTTCTTCCTGCTTGCTGATAGATAGAAAGCCAAGTGTATTCTTTAACATAATCAGGGTTTGAATCATTACCACTTTCTTGAAGTTGTCTTAGAATTTCTTTCTTGTCTTCGTTATATTCACCACTAGCAATAAGTCCTCGGATTCCAGATTGTCTATATACTCGAAGTCTTTCTGCATCATTATATTTGGGAATTCTACGAGGATAGTTATCACCAGATAAAATATAAGATCCAATATTCATCTTGTTTAAATAATAAGAAAGCAAAGATGCCGTCTCTGACTTACCTACTCCAGACCCACCACATACTGAAATAACTATTCTTTGGTAAGGATGTTCATTTAGCATTGGAATAAGATGGTCTAATAAAGTAGGAAACATCAGTTGAGCTTTTTCAATATGATTTGAATCTATTTGAATTTTATCTCCAGGCATATCCCCTTTAGGTATTAAATCAACATCTTCTATCTCTTCAAAAACCAAAGACTCCTTTATTGAGAACTTAACTCTTTCCTTGTTTAACTTGTTATTTATTTTATCAGTCATACATATCCTCCTATTATTCCTTTGTTCACATAATATATTTTTTAAGTTTATATTTATTTCACTTATAATATATAAATTTACTTCATTTTGTAAATAATAATCTCAATTTGTCCCTCTACTTGTCCAGGATTTAATGAAGCTACATAAACTCCGGTATTTAGCCATGAGTATTTACTATTTGAATCCACTTGAAACCTTGGGGATGTTTTTATTTCTAGATTTTCATTATTATTTATCTTCCCCTCGTTTTCTATTCCTATGTATTCACCGTCATCTGTTTTTAATAAATACTTTGCAAATACATGACCGGTATTATTACTTCTACTTGTGTTCCAATCTGCTCCTCCCGGAACAATTGATCCATTAATTTTTCCCTCAAAAGTACCACCAACAATGGGTATCACTTTAAGGTATCCACTTCCATCATCTTTTACGTCCATATCTCCTTGACACTGGACATGAAGTTTCATTATTAACTCAGCTTCTAAATTCATATCAGCCTCCGTTTCTAACTATAATACTTCTTCAAAATAATGTTTTTAATATTATAGTCTACATAAATTAATCACTTTAATTTGTTAGCCTTTAACTGCCCCTAAAACTACCCCTTTTACAAAGTGTTTTTGTACAAAAGGATAAATTATTAAAATTGGTAAAATACCAATAACTGCTAATGCCATTCTTACTGCTGATGATGGTAAATCCAAATTACCTAACCCTAGTAGGTTACTAGAACCTGTTCTTAAAAATTGAATATTATCCATAATTTTCATTAGTAAGTTTTGTATACCAAAATATTTAGGGTCTCTAATATAATATAACCCATTTATCCAATCATTCCAATATGTTAAACCAGTAAATAGACTAATAGTTGCCAAAGTTGGAACTGATAGTGGTAAGGCTATTTTTGTAAATATACGAAGCTCACCAGCACCATCAATTTGTGCAGCTTCTATAATTGAATCAGGTATACTGTTTACATAATAGTTTCTAACTAAAAATACATTAAATGCAGTCACAAGATAATTAGGAACAATAAGTGCCCATATAGTATCTTTAATATTGAAAATGTTAGACCACATTATATAAGATGATACAATTCCACCATTAAAAAGCATTGTAAAGAAAACAAAAAATGCTAGTGCGTTTTTATATTTAAAACTACTTCTAGACATTGAATAAGCCAAGGAAGAAGTTAGCAAGACACTTACACTTGTTCCTACAATAGTTACAAATATAGTTACTCCATATGCACGTAATATAGTAGCACCCTTATTAATTAAATAATAATATGAGTCTAAGCTAAATTTTTCTGGAAAAAAAGAGTATCCATTAGCTATAAGTACAGTTTCATCTGTAAAGGATGCAATTATTACTAAAACAATCGGAAGCAATGTAATAACCGATAAAATCAATAGTATTATTGTAGCACCGATATTAAATCTTTTTTCATCATTCATTCTTCCAACCTCCTAAAATAGTGCATTTTCATTGTCATACTTCCTTACAAGACCATTAGCTGATATAACAAGAATAAATCCTACTACTGACTGATATAATCCAGCTGCTGCTGACATACCAACGTCATTTAATTCCATTAAACCACGATACACATATGTGTCTATAGTTTGTGTTACATCAAATATAGCTCCTGAGTTCATTGGCACTTGATAAAACATACCAAAATCCGAATAGAATATCTTGCTAACTGCCATCAGTGTTAAAATGGTTACAGTAGGCTTTAACATTGGTAACGTGATATGCCAAATTTGTTTTAATTTATTTGCACCATCAATTTTTGCAGCTTCAAATATACCTTTATCGATTCCTGATATTGTTGACATATAAATAATACAATTAAGCCCTACATTCTTCCATAGAAATACTATAATAAGAATAAATGGCCAGTATTTAGATGTCGTATACCAACTAATTCCTTCACCACCGAAAAAACTGATAATGGTATTATTGATAAAGCCTGTTTCAGAATTGAGAAATGCAAATCCTATAAATCCTATAACAACCCAAGATAATAGGTTAGGAAGTAGTAATGAAGATTGGAAAAACTTTGCCCTTCTTTTTGTACCTAATTCAAACAATAATATTGCAACAGTTATTGCAACAATTGTTCCAATTATATGAAAAGCCACATTGTAGCCGAAAGTATTTCTAATTATTGTAAAAGCATCTTGTTGGAAGAGGTATTTGAAATTGCTTAGTCCAATCCAGTCACTTCCAAATATACCTTTTGCATAGTTAAAATCTTTAAAGGCAAGAAACACTCCAAACATTGGTATATAGTTGTTAATAAATAGATATATAATTCCTGGTAATGCTATCAAGATAAGGGGACCGTTTTTAGACAGTCCCTTTCTTTTTTTATTACTTATATTGTTATTTGTTTTTTTCATGATTATCACCGCATTACTGTAAGTCTAACCAAGCATCTAATTGTGCTTGTTTTTCAGCTATAATACTATCAAGTCCAGCAGTATTTAGTCTTTCTCTAAATTCAGGTATTACAGTTTCTGGATCTACACTTCCGCAAATTAAACCTGGTAGATATTGTTGTATAACATTATTAACTGCTGTGTATTCTGTCTTTACTGAGTCAGAGTCAAAAGTAAAGCCCATTGCTGGTGATTTTTTAGCTTCATGGTTTTGATTTTCTTCCCAAACTAAAGAGTCTTTACTTGTACCTTCCATAGGATGCATAATAAAGTAGTTTCCTAATGTACCACAACTTAATTGTGCTGTATAAGGTACTGTTGAAGCATCTTCACCTTCTGGATAAGACATATATCCATCTTCACTTAGAACATAATCTCTATCTTCGATTCCATAGATAAGAAGGTTAGTAACATCTTCATTGGAATAAGTCATGTTTAAGAATTTTAAAGCAGCTTCTGGAACATCAGTTGTAGAAGATATTAACCATGATACTGCATTAATTGATGTAGTATCTAAATATGCATTACCAATTTGAACTGCTCCTAGAGGTATTCCACCTACTTGTGCTTGTAGTGATGCCGCAGTATCCTCAGGTGGATAACTATATGCTGCAATATAACAGAAGCTATTATCAGTTGACATAAGTTCTATAGATGTACTAGTTGTTGTTGCTGCATCTTTTAAAATTAGTCCTTCTTCATGCCAAAGTCTCGCTAGACTAGTAATGTCAGCAAACTTATCTGTAGCATAAAAATCAACAACTTCAAAGCTGTCACCAACCATTACACCTTTTGGACTATAAAAGTCATCAGTTAAGTAATCCACTTCATCAACTGTTGTAAGTAATCCTGAGTTACCTGGTTCTACCGGTACAAGTGGAATTATGTCAGGGTATGCTTCTTTTACTTTTCTTAACACATCTGTTAAGTCATCAGCACTCTTTACCTCTTCCATATCAATTCCTAGTTCATCAGCAATTTCTTGTTTATAAATAACCATAGGTGTTAGAGCATATGGCTTATATGTCGGAATACCATATAGTTTTCCATCTTGTGTTGTTGCATCAAGAAAGTCTTGACCCACAATTTCTTTTGCTTCTGGAGCATATGTATCAATCATATCTGTTATGTCATATGCCATTCCGCTAGCTACTGATGTGTTAAAGTTACCGAAAGTTTCGAAAATATCGATCTTGTCTCCACCTTGTAATGACAAACTAACTGATGAAGAGTAGTCTGCAATAGCAATTGGCATTAATTCAACTTCAACATTTATCTCTTCTCTAGTTATTTTGTTGATTTCCTCTTCTACTGTGTCAAGAACATCTGCCTCTGGAATATTGTTGAAAGTTGAGTAAGCATAAACTACTTTATCATATTCTTTTTCCTCTTGCTCTTTTCCAACATTGTCTGACTTATCAGCGGTTGAATCTTTTGAATCTGAATTACTGCAACCACCAAGTAGAGTCACCATAAGCATCATTGACATAATTACTAGTAACAATTTAATTCTTTTCATAATTAACCTCCCTAAAATAATCATTGTTTACACTTTAATTCTATAAGAATTAGGAATGTAAATCTTTCAAAAACTAGACATGTTCTTTCAATTTTAAGGGGTTTATTAATTTTACAAAATCATTTTACTTATTAACCCTTTACAC
>CAZXSM010000080.1:0-8917 GCA_964643255.1 uncultured Lachnospiraceae bacterium | reverse complement strand
TAGACTTTATACTACAGGTTCAGCAGGATACCCAGGATGTACACATATTCCAGGTGATGCTGGTGATACAAAAGACTTTTCACAAATCATTGAACAAGCTAAGAAGTGTGCTCCACCTACAGAAATTGAAACAGGAGCAATTGATGGTGGTTTCGCTCATGAACAAGTATTTGAAGTGGCAGATGCAGTTGTTGATGCAGTGAAAACTGGTAAAATCAAGAGATTCTTTGTTATGGCTGGTTGTGACGGAAGACAAAAGTCAAGAAACTATTACACAGACTTTGCAAAAGCTCTACCACAAGATACAGTAATTATGACTGCTGGTTGTGCTAAATACAGATACAACAAGTTAGGACTTGGAGATATAGGTGGTATTCCACGTGTTATTGATGCTGGACAATGTAACGACTCTTATTCACTAGTATTAGTTGCACTGAAATTAGCTGAAATCTTTGAAGCTGACGACGTTAACGAATTACCAATCACTTATAATATTGCTTGGTATGAACAAAAGGCTGTAATTGTATTACTTTCTCTTCTTTCATTAGGAGTAAAAGATATTCACTTAGGGCCAACTCTTCCAGCATTCCTATCACCTAACGTGGCTAACGTATTGGTTGAAAACTTTGGTATTGCTCCAATTGGAACTGTTGAAGATGATATTGAATTATTTATGAATGCATAGAAACAAATATTATTGAATTAACTTTGATGAGTTAGACGATAATAATTATTAAAGAAGAAAATAAAATTTAATTAAATTGGCTGTTATTATTGATAAACAAATCCTTAGTTGCATTCAATATAACAGCCTTTTAATTTAATGGAGGTAATTAAAATGAGCGCATTTCTAGGGCCAATCCATTATTGGTTACACGGGAAAATAATGATTCAGAATGATATAGTAGAAGAAATATTAAAGTTAGCAAAAGAAGAGTATAATATAGATTATAGACAAGATATAGATAATGAATATGGAATAATAGAGCTAGAGCCTCTTGAACAAGTAATTGATGAATCTAATATTCATGGTTGGTTACAAGAACGTATCCATATAGTTGAAAAACGCTTGGCCTATGTTGTGACTAATTTAATAAAAGATCAAGGACAATCTTTAGAAGAAATAAAAAAGATATATAGGCAAACTGGTCTAGCCGAGTCAGAAAAATCAAAGCTTTCAAGGCAGGCGACCGTATCTCAAATCTATAAGGCAGCAGTTAATGATAGCTTGATTGATGGAATGCCATGTGACCATGTAAATGCTGTAAAATCACAAGATGATTATGAAATAACATGGAAGCGTACCCAGTGTGTACACAAGGAATACTGGGATGACCTTGGTGGGGATGTATCTATTTACTATGACCTAAGGGATGAATATATAGAAGGATTCCTTGAAAACTTTGATGTAACTTATAAGAAATTGGATGATTCAACATATAAGATTTCAAAATAATAGGAAAAGCTAGGCAGGAGGTAGTTATGAATAGCAGTATAGTAATAATGGTTGAGGAACATGATTATATTGAACGAATGCTAAAAGTTGTTCGCAGGGCAAGTTTAAATGTTTTTAATGGACAAGAAGCGGACTTAGATGATTTTGAAACAATTATAGATTTTATACGTAACTTTGCAGATAAACATCACCACGGCAAGGAAGAAAAATTTCTATTTGATGAAATGAAAAAGCATTTAGGGCCAGTGGCAGACAAGTTAATAACCCATGGCATGCTAGTAGAACATGATTTGGGTAGACTTTATATGAATGATGCTCATGATGCGATAGAAAGAGTTAGACAAGGAGATCCTGATAGCATGTTAGACCTTGTGGCAAATGTAATGAATTACTCTTACCTATTAACTAGACATATAGAAAAAGAAAACACCGTTGTATATCCATTTGCAGAGAAACAGCTATCAGAAGAAGTAATGGACAAAATAAATGCAGATTGTGATAAGTTTGAAGAAGAAGCAGAAAAAGAAGACTTTCAAAAAGATTATATAGAAATCCTTGAAAAACTAGAAGATAAATATTTGAACTAAAAAAATATAAATTAATTATATGAGATTTGCTAAGATATAAGAGTTTCAGTATCAGAAACTTATATCTGGCGAATCTTTTTTTATAGATATTAAATAGATAAATAAACAAAAACTACTTGAAAAATTAAGTCAATAGATATATCATAAGTATATTATTCAGACATTATTGTAAAGGAAGGATATAAAATGTTAGATATTCGTTATGAATTGAGAGAAGACTTAAAACAACGTCCTAGTGAAGATGATCCTTTAACTTTTGGTACTATATTCACTGACCATATGTTTATTATGAATTATGAAACAGGCAAAGGATGGCATGATCCAAGGGTAGTACCTTATGGCCCATTAGAGTTAGAACCTTCATCTATGGTGTTTCATTATGGTCAAGAGATGTTTGAAGGCTTGAAAGCATATAAAACAGAAGATGGTAGAACGCTACTATTTCGACCTAATAAAAATGCTCAAAGAGCACAAAAATCTAATCAAAGACTTTGTATTCCAGAAATTCCTGAAGAAGATTTTGTAGAGGCAATAAAGGCAGTAGTAAAAGTTGATGAGGCATGGGTACCAGATAAACCGGGTACTTCACTTTATATTAGGCCATTTATTATTGCAACAGACCCATTTTTAGGGGTACGTCCATCTGATACTTATATGTTTATTGTTATCTTGTCACCTGTTGGAACATATTATAAAGAGGGAATTAACCCTGTTAAGATATGGGTAGAGGATGATTATGTAAGAGCAGTTAGGGGAGGAATTGGTGAGGCCAAGACCGGCGGTAACTATGTTGCATCTTTATCTGCACAAGTTAAGGCTGCTGAAGCTGGATACTCACAAGTTTTATGGCTAGACGGAGTAGAACGTAAGTATATAGAAGAAGTTGGAGCTATGAACATATTCTTTAAAATCGATGGCAAGATTGTAACACCAAAGTTAAATGGTAGTATATTAGCAGGAGTTACTAGAGATACAGTTATTGAGTTATGTCATCACTGGGATATTCCTATTGAAGAGAGGAAAATATCAATTCAAGAAATATCTGACCTTTATGAGTCTGGTAAATTAGAAGAAGTATTTGGTACAGGAACTGCTGCTGTAATTTCTCCAGTAGGCGAACTTCGCTGGGAAGATAAGATTATGACTATTAATAATGGAAAAATAGGTGAATATAGTCAGAGATTCTATGAAACTATTACTGGTTTACAATCAGGTCATGTGGAAGATGAATATAATTGGACAATTGAAGTAAAATAAATTATGTAATAAATTATATAATAAAACTGCCTTTAAATATAATATTATATTTAAAGGCAGTTTTATTTTTTAAGCTCCAATTCTACTAACACCTACATAGACTTCTGAAATTCGATACCAAGTTGGAAAATCTACAACTCCTGTTTGGGGTAAGCCAAAAACTCCTTGAAAAGTCCTTACTGAGTCAGCAGTAGCAGGACCGTAGATACCATCTTCAACAATATGTGGTATTGCAGAGTAAACATCAGCTATAACGTTTATTTGTTCTTGAATTTGTCTAACATAATCACCACTTGTTCCTATATCAAGATTATATCCAGGAAATGATGAAGGTACACCGGCTACTATAGGTGCCTCGTTGATAAATACATTTGAACCATAATAGTTTCTTAGAATATCAATGGTCTCGTATCCTTGGTCTCCTAGGTATTTTGATCCCCACTGAGATAACCAACCAGGACAAGATACCCTTTCTCCATCACAGTACTGAGTTAATATTGGCTGCAAAACATTAGGTCTTGAAATATAATTATTAAAAACATTATCTACAGCTAAGTTTATATTAGTATAAATGTTTCGACCAGGCATCCATTTCTGATCAAAGGCGGTTGATGATGTGACCGTAAAGTTATAACCTTGATTTCTATACCATTCTGTAAAAACCCTATTTAAAGTGAAAGACATAATAGCCAGTATATTTGCATAAATAGCACTATCTGGCCAAGTAGCATATATTTCTGATGAAGCTACATTTTTAATATAATCCCGATATCTAACATAATAATTAGGTGCACTAGTATCTGCAGGGGTTCCATCATGTACTATTACAAACTCTGGAACTACTACATTTCTAAGTACAATTTCTCCAAGGTCATCTATAGGTTTGATTTCATCTTCAGCTATTTTGGGAGGATATTCACCATATAAGGTATGGGGCTCAATATTTATAGCCTGATCTACATAAGGATCATCTTCAGCTAGTGGAGATAATTCAAGAGGTTGAAGAGCTGTAACATTTGACAGTACTTGAGCACCATGTACTGCTACAGTTTCAAAATCATCTGCACTTGCCGTGATAGTATATTCACTGTATGGCATTGGACTTTCTGGTTCTAAACTATACTCTTCTGGAGGAGCTGGAAGTTCAATAGGTTCTGTTCGTCCAGAAATATCTGTTCTAACTTCTGCCAATATATTCGAAGGATCATTTTCATCTGAAATGCGTACAAGAGCATCAGGGATTGGTAGAAAACCAGTATCTTGGGTAATATTAACTGTTAATCTACCTAAGGACTGAGTGCCCATTTGTGCAGGATATATAATTTTATTCATATTCTTCCTCAAAATTATTTTATATTAGTATATGCTTGGTAATGATAAAAGTGAATTGGGATAGTGCCTTATCATATTTTAATAAATCTTATATTGTAATTATTATTATATATCCCCTCGAATGTTAATAAAAGTATTATATAGATTAATAATCCCATATCCCCAATTCGGATTAGGATAGTCGAAATTAGGATCTCTTATTGCCCCTCTTATTAACATGTTTTTAATTTCGACAGTAGATATATTAGTCAAGAAGCCTCTAGAAACACCCCATTCAAGTAACAAGGCTGCAATACCTGTATTGTGTGCAGTAGCTACGCTAGACCCGCTTCTAATTGTATAAGCATTATTTATAGTAGGTCCAATCAAATTAACTCCAGGAGCAGCAAAATCAGGATTAATAATTCCTGATCTAGAAAAACCTCTACTAGCATTGAGATAGATACTATTATTTGTTATGTCATAGGCGGTAACAGTCATTGGAGTTGAAGAATTTCCAGGTGAGGTAATAGTAGTAGTAGGTGTTGGCTCAGTAAAAAATGTACTTTCAGTTATAAAATCCGAAATAGGTAGCCAAATATGATAATTTAAATCTAAATCCCCAGAAGCATATACTCTAAAACGCCAAATTCCTTCAGTAGGATACAAAAACCTGACTAATATTAATTGGTCTCCTGAACGGGATTCTATTAAGAAGTAATCAATGTTTAGGATTGTTTCTTCAAAAATAAATCTTACTTCTCTAGATTCATTTATTCTAGCAGGAATTCTGGGTATAAACTCTCCTGTAGGAGATAAAATATCTATAGAAAATGTACCTGGGGCCTCTCCCCAAAGTTCCATTGAAAATCCATATTCATCTGGTCCAACTCGAACTTCAACAGTATCGCTATCTTGAGTGTTGCTTATTAGACTATTGTAATGGTGTCCTTGATTACCTTCGTTGCCTGCAGCAACTGATATTGCGATACCATTTATAGTAGCAATATTAGCTAAAAAGCTACTTAATATGCCTGCGTCATCGTGGGCTCCTTGATTTGTGCCTACACCTATGCATAGTGAGATAGGTCTTTGTAGTTGTCTTGAAACTTCTATGAGGTAAGATGCTCCTACCATGATATCGTTTTCTTGATAAGCGGTTGCTTGCTCAGGAATTCTATTAAAAACTTTTAAATAATTTTTAGCTGTTTTTAATTTAACAACAACTATATCGCTATCAGGTGCTACACCAGAAAAATTCTCTTCTACGACAGTATTACCTGCAGCAATGCCAGCTAAGAATGTTCCATGACCTACGTTGTCCCTAGTAGGTACTAATGAATAGGGGTCAGGAGCTTGTAATGCAGCGTTGATTTCGCTTTGTAAATACTCAGTTCCATAGTCAAATCCAGGAGGTGGGTTTCCGTCTTGTATAGTTTGGTCCCAAATGGATATTATTCGTGAACTACCATCACCATGTCGAAAAACATCATGAGTGTAATCAATGCCAGTATCAATAATTCCCACGAGAACACTTTGACCTTGCAAGTTTGTGGCAGGAAGGGTTCGCACTGTGTCTACTCCTGATGCTTCTACACTTGGTATATCCATAGAGCCATAACAACTTGGGTTGACGCTATAATCAAAGACATGTAAGTAATCACTTGGCAAGTCTTCAAGGGGTACATATACAACAGCGATATTATTAGTAATAATACTATAGCAATATCCACTTTCTTCAATACTTGCGCTACTTACATAGCTTACTAATAGATCAGCATAATCCTCACTAATAATTTGCTCTCTACAATCCAGATCCATATTATAACTCCTCCCAACTTTATTATTATATATATGAAGAAAAACAAAATACAATACAAGAAATTGAAAAATTGTTTTATAAACATAAAAAGAACGCTTAATCAATATAATTTATGATTAAGCGTTCTTAAATATATAATTTTAATTTATAATATGTTAAAAGATATTTTGTTTTTATTATTTTATCCAGGGATTGTACTTATTCTTCGCCTTCAGTTTCGTCTTCACTATCATTTGAATCTTCAGGCTCTTCATCAACATTATCCTCTGTAGAATCTATATCTTCATCAGTATTAAGGTTAATTGTTGTTTTACCTACTTCAACAGAATCCCATACTTCTTCATTAATAGTAATGGTGTAACCTTCCTTAATTTCTTCATATTTCTCTGTGTACTTCTCTTGTTGTTTTTGAGATATTGCATTACTAATAGTTGAATTATAATATGCTTCTGAATCGTTATTAACCATTTGAATAATGTAATAGCCATTATCTGTCTCAATGATTTCATCAGTAACTTCTTCGTTTTCTAAAGTTAGAGCAGCTTCTTGGTATTCTTCGTTAACTGCATCAATTACGCCTTCTACGAAACTTTCAGAACTACTTATAATATTTTCATTTTCAGATTTAATATCCTCAAAGGTTTTACCCTCTTTAATTTCTGCTAAAGCATTTTCAAGAGTTTTCTTAGCATCGGTTTTTTCACTATCGTTAAGTTCTACTTGTTCACCATCTTCGTTAATGCTAGTAAATGGAATATGAAGATATGCAGTGTCATATTGCTTTAATTCTTCTCGGTCATATTCTTCAGCTACTGCATCCATATCAATATCAAAATCAGTCATCATACTTCTTTGATATTCACCAGCTATATAGTTTTTCACGCTGATTTCATATAATGCCTGTTCATCTAAACCAGTTATATCTATGATTTCTTCTGGCAATGCATTATACATTTCTACAGCTCCAGCCTTTATTTCGGGTTCCAACTCAGGTGTTATATCTATTCCAGCTTTTTTGCCTTCTTGTGCTAATATATTTATTTCAACTAGATAAGTATCCATGATATATTCTTTTGCTGAGTCTGCAATAGTTAGTCCATCTTCTACTTCGGTTTCCCAAAAGGTTTCGTCAGTCATTGGACCATAGTTACTTTCTACGAAGAGTACGTAGTACATTGCTTCATTTAGGTAAACCTCTTCATCATTAATTGTTACTGCTACGTCTTTTGAGTTTGAATTGCTACATCCGCCAAGAAAAGTTATACTTAAAACCATTACTATGGCTAATAACAAACTTGTTAATCTGAATTTTTTATTCACTTTACTTCCTCCATTTTTTATTGTATATTATTTCCACTAAAAACAAAATACACATAGAATATATTTTAAACCCTTTGGCATATAAGTCAAGTCATATAAAAAGGAAATATAAAAACATTCATCATATATTGAGTTTATAAGTTTTGTAAATTATTGTAGAAAAATCATTTAAATGATTGTCCTAAATTATCAATTAGATACCTGGCTGGATCTGACAAAGGTATAGTGGCATTGTAAGCAGAAATAAGATGTCTTTTAGGTATCTTTTCTTTTGTCTTAATCCTCACTAAACTATCTTCATCATCTTTTAGGCAAAAATCAGGAATAAATGCTATTCCTAAGCCTATTCGTGCTAAATCTATTAATAAATCATTACTTGAGATTTCTATTTCTGGCACTAAATTAAGGGAATGCTTTAAACAAACATTATGTAAAAATTCACTAGTAGTTGATTTCTTGGTAAGCATTAATATAGGATGTTTAAGTAAATCTTTTAATGTAGATATTTCCTGCGTTGGGAAATAATCAGGATTTGCAATAAAAACATCATTAAAAGCCTTAATAGTATGAACTTCCATAGTGTTTTTAATGGCAATATTAGGAGAATTAGTTATAATAAGATCTACCTTGTTTGTCTCTAACATTTTGGCGCATTCATATGAAGTGCCATTAGTAACTTTAAGGTGAATATCTGGAAAATTATTATGAAAATCATCCAGATATGGTACTAAAAAGTATCTACAAATAGTATCGCTGGAGGCAATTCTAAGCTGACTTGCTCCTACAGAAGAAGCTTTTAGGAGTCTGGATTCTCCCCGACCTATTAAGTTTAATGCGGGTTCAATATGTTGATATAGTAATTCACCGTCCCTAGTTAAAGATACATGTTTTGTACTTCGATTGAATAAATTTGTATCTAATCTATTTTCTAGAGATTTAATAGATTGACTAACGGCGGATTGTGAAATATATAGTTGTTTTGCTGCCTCTGAAAAGCTAAGACTTTCTGCAACATAATAAAAAACTTTGTATAATTCTAGATTTATTTCCATAAGGTCCTCATTTCTTAGACTAGTCAAATTATATTATAACATGAAAATGACAAAGGTGGAAAAAAATTATAGTATTTAGAAAAAGGCTATAGATATTATAAAGTTAATTGTA